>CAZOFL010000033.1:0-20843 GCA_964579035.1 uncultured Natronomonas sp.
TCAGCGGCAGATCGCTTCCTTCGCAAGGAAGAGGCCCGGGGTTCAAATCCCCGCTGGTCCATCCGGCTTTTATTTTAACAAGTTCGTCCCCGTCCTACTGTTCTCCGTCCCGCCACGCGGACGAGCCCTCACCGCCCCCCGATTTGTACGTTCCACGGGCGGCGGCGATGTCGCGCCCATCGTCGTCGGTGACATCCACCTCGACGACGGCCACACTGCTACCGTTCCGAAGGATCGTCGCCTCGGCTCGGAGCGTTCCCCCGGTCGCGGGGGCGAGGTAATCGATCCGCATGTCGATTGTCGGCGTGACGGTTCGGTTCGCTCCGACGACCGCGGCACCGCCGACGGTGTCGGCCAGCGCGTACGTGACGCCGCCGTGTGCGATCATCCGCTCCGGGTTCGAGGAGTGCTCGGCGGACAGTTCGAGCTCCCCGACGGCGTGCCCGTCGCCGATCTCGGTGATATCGATGCCGAGGTGATCGTTGAACGGCATCCGGTCGAACAGTTCGGAAACGTCCATACTCCGTGTCGGCGCGCGACAAACAAAAACGCGTCCGATCCTCGATAGCGGAACCGACGGGAACGCCGACGCCCCTCACAAACCCCGGAAGATTTAATGAGGGGATTCGGAGACCCTGTATGTTCGACGAAATCATGCGAAAATTCGAGGACAGTCCGAGCCAGCAGGCCGTGATTCGGCTGTTGCTCGAACGGGGGTTCTCAGTCAACGACGAGGGCCGGGTCGTCTCCGGAGGGATCGAGATCCCCAACACCGGGATCGCCAGGGAGATCGACGTCGACAGGCGTGTCGTCGACGCGACTACGGACGCCATCCTCGAGGACGAACAGCTCCGGCGGATCTTCCAGAACATCTCCGCGATCGCTTCGCTCATGGATCTCGCCCCGGTGTTGGATCTAACAGTGTTGACCGTGGAGGTCGTCGACGCGGACGAACCCGGAATTGTCGCGACGGTAACGGGGTTGCTCGCCGACAACGGGGTTTCGATCCGACAGACGATAAGCGAGGATCCGGAGTTTACCGACGATCCCGTGTTGTACATCATCACCGACGAACGGCTTGATGGGGGGCTGTTGAACGACGTTCGGGAGCTCTCCTTTGTCAGGCGGATTTCGATAGAGTAGCGGTCGGTTCGGAGCGAAAACAGCGCTCCGGCGAGCCTGTCATGTCTTGTTCGGATTCGAGCCGCCGTCGGTCGCACCCGTCTCCGGCGGCTGGTGGCCCTCGACCGCTTCCGCGACGTTCGTGTCCTTTGGGGTGTCGACGTGCCACCGGTCGACCGAGTTCTCGTAGTCGGCGAGTTTGTTCGACACGCGGATCTTCAGGTCGTCGTCGTTGACGTTGATTTCGAAAACGTAGTCGCCGGCGTCGGCGTCAGCACGGTTCAGATTCGCACTAACGAGTTGGTTGTCGAAGTAGTACGGCGACATCTGGGTCATCACGTTCTTGTAGACGCCCCCTTCGACCTTCCGAAGCGCCTTCCGCGTCGCCGAATCCGCCGCACGCGCGACGTAGTTTATCGACTCTCGCCACTCGTTTACCGCCTCGCTCGGCTCCTCGAGTCGGCTGTAGGAGTCGGTCAGCTTTTCGCCGGCGGTTTTGAGGTCCTCGTCGGGTGCTTTGCCGGCTTTTTCGCCCTGCCCCTCGCCGACACTTGCCTGTTCCGCCGTTTTTTCGCTGACATCCTCGCCGAGGCGTTCGTCCGCCTTCGGCCGCCACTCGTCCCACTCCTCGAGGGCGTCCTCGTCGACCGGCGCGCCGTCGGCGCCGAGATCCTTCAGCGCGCGGGTGATCCGCTCGCCGTGCTCGACGACATCGGCCCAGTTCCCCCGGAATTTGAACCCGGAGACGCTCTCCTCGACGTCCATTCATCCGTTGGTACGCGCTCAGTTACTTTACTTTGTCGGCTGTGTCCGATCGCGGAACTCCCGGCGCCCCCCTGCCCAACGACGGGGGTTTAAGCCCGCGGCGACCCCTGTACCGGATATGCCCATCGAGGACCGTGGTGACGCCCACGTCATCACACACGCGCTTGCGAAACACACCCTCTCGGAGCTTCGATCGAGCGACACCGACCAGGTGGCGTTCCGGAACGGTCTCGTCGAACTCGGCCGGCTCTGCGGGTTCGAGATAATCGACGGCATGATGGACACGGAGTACGTTTCGATCACGACACCGCTGGCGGAGACGACCGGCGAGGTCGTCAAGGGGCTCGAAAACGTCGTCATCGTCAACGTCCTCCGCGCCGCCACACCGTTCGTGGAGGGGCTCGTCGAGGCGTTCCCCCGTGCGAGACAGGGCGTTATTTCCGCGGGACGCGACGAGGAAGCCGGAATGAACGAGGACGGCGAGTTCCCGATCACGGTCGATTACGTCAAACTGCCGGACATCGACAGCGACGACACCGTCATCGTCGCCGATCCGATGCTGGCGACGGGGAGCACGATGGTTGCAGTTCTCGAAGAAGTCCTCGGGACTGGCCGCCCCGAACGACTCGTCGTCCTGTCGGCGGTCAGCGCGCCGCCGGGGCTCGTCCGGGTCGATGAGGCGTTTCCGGGGGCGGATATCCTCACCGTGAGCGTCGACGAACGCCTCGACGCTGACGGCTACATCGTCCCCGGTGTCGGCGATGCCGGCGACCGAGCGTTCGGCACGTGAACGTGACGCACAACCCCTCACTTTCCGCCGGAACCGATCCCCGTCGTGTGGCTTTGTTCCCGTCGAAGCGTCAGCGTATTCGAGGCGGAGCCTCCGCGCTCAAGTCGTGCGGAACCGAAAATCACGCTGCCCTCGAGACGCCCGACGCACCCGGTAACTGGCAGTTCACTCCAGATGCCTACGAGCGACTTGAGCGGGACAAAACGGTTGCTCGTGTCTACGATAACGGCGATTACGATCCGTATTTACTCGCCGGTGTTGAAGACGACACAGTTTAATCAAAGCACTGATTACGGCATCCCGTATAGTGTATAGTTCATCCTCTCAATAAAATGTGTATAAAAAGGCACCTCGCGCGCTGGCCTGTCTTCGCGGTACATAAGGCGATTGAAGAGTACCCCAGACAGGTTGGAAATGTTACATATAGCAGTTTTAACGAGGTTTTTGAATCATACGAAGACAGAGTGGTTTTTGTTCACGTCGGACTTAGCGATATAAACAAAGCGTTGCCCGGAGAACCATACGAGCAAGTCCTTCGGGTATTAACTGACAACTTCAATTCGATCCTCGCACCGGGTTTCACAGATTATTTCAAAACTTCCCGAGTGTATTCAAAACGGTTTTCGCGACCGAAGCACGGATCATTCAATCCATTATTTCTCGATGACGCGGATTACCGGACCGACGATGCCTGTAGATCTATACTTGTCCGAGGAGGGTATACGTTTGAGGGGCGGGATCACCACGATACCTTCAGTTCGAACGGCTGTTTCGCACAATTGAGTGAAGACGATATCTTATTGGCTAGTATCGGCACCCCTTGGCTCGTATGTTCGTTTCTGCATTACGTCGAATGGAAGCACCGGGTACCGTACGTAACCAAGCGGTCCTTCGAGGGAGTTCTATTCGACGGCGACGGTCATCATGAAATCGTACAAAAAACGCCATACCAAGACGGACTCTGGAGGTTTAACAAACTGAAACTTCAACGTCATTGGCGTGAGCACGATATAATAGATGAATATAACCTCGATGGACTTCGTATATTCTTCGCTTCATTATCCGAGATGGAGGAGTTTGTAAGTTACAAACTGCAGTCTGATCCGTATTACTTGGTGACGTGAACTACCCCTGCCTACTCAGCAACGCTTTGCGTTGCTTCCTCGGGACAGGGGCTTCCTGGCTCAACAACGTTCTAAACGAAAAGCAGCGCGAGTTCCCCGCCGGGTTGTGAACGGCATCATCGAAGAAGCCGCCCAAAACGGCCGTACGGTCATCGCGCTCGAGGAGTTGACCGGCATCCCCGACCGACTTTCCGGTGCCTCGTGGGGACACAAGTGGGCTTTCGAGCGGTTGTACGAGTACGTTGAATACAAATCCGAGACGCACGGCATCGACGTGGAGCAAGTAGACCCTGAGAATACGTCACGCTGTTGTCCACACCGTGGGTTCACACACCCGGACAACCGCGACGGTGAGGAGTTCGTGTGGATGAAACGTGGCTACGAGAACCACGCAGATTACAACGCCGCGAAGAATATCGGCTCGCGGTATCTCCGTCGTAATCAAACCGGCGGCGACGGAGGCACACCCGTAGGCGTGCGCTCGAACGGCGAGGGATCGAAGATCCCCCGAGCCATGCGAGCGGCGAAGCCGTGAGCAGATCGCGGGACGCTGAACGCGAACGGAGGGTATGAACCTTCCGCCGGAGATCCCGGCCAGAGCGAGAGCCCACGCGAAAGCCCCGCCTCAACGAAGCGAACGGCGAAGCCGTGAGCGAGTGGGGTGGGGTATCCATGTTCGACTGACACGGGCTTGCGGGAAACCGAGGAGAAAGCCCCGCCCTTCAGGCGGGGAGGGTATCAAATCTCGATCCGATCGCTCGTTGCACTCCGGAGTCGATCCAGCAGAGCCGCCGCCTGCGAGACGGGAACCGAAACGTCGAAGACGACGCGCTCGCCGTAGTCGGCGTCGAACTCGGCGGACTCGCTCTCGAGGATTCCACGAACCGTCCCGGAGTCGTCGTAGCCGACGACCGCCGTGAACCGCGTTCGGGGGCGGCGCTCGACGGTCTCGGCGGCCTCGAGGGCGTCCGTCACCGCCTTCGAGTACGCCCGCACCAACCCACCGACCCCCAGTTCCGTTCCGCCGAAATACCGGGTGACGACCACACAGACGTTTTCGAGGTTCCGTCCCTGGAGAACCGAGAGGATCGGCTTACCGGCGCTTCCGGACGGTTCGCCGTCGTCGGAGCTGTACTCCCTGAACGGATCAGACCGCACGCGGTAGGCGGGGACGTTGTGCGTCGCGTCGGCGTACTCCTCGCGGACGCTCTCGACGAAGCGCTCCGCCGCGTCGACCGTTTTGACTGGCGCGGCGTGGCCGATGAACTCCGATCCCTGTACGCTGAACCGGGAGACGGCCGGTTCAGCGACCGTCAGGTACGGCTCGGCGTTCGATCCCTCGGCCGTATCAATCCCGGTCCCAGCGTCCGTCACGGCCGTGGCTCCGATCCGGCTCGACTTACCGTTTTCGTCACCTGGTTTAAACCCACGCTCGGTTACTATCGGCGTCCGACGGGTATTTATTCTCGTGGCAGAAAAACCGGCCGTCAATGGAAGCAGCGACGGTTGCGACGTTTCTCGCCGCCGGGGGAGCGAGCCTTTTTATGGCGTGGGCGATCGGTGCCGGCTCCTCCGGATCGACGCCGTTTGCACCCGCTGTCGGAGCGAACGCGATTTCGGTCATGCGAGCCGGCTTCTTCGTCGGTATTCTCGGGTTGCTCGGCGCGACTCTCCAGGGTGCAAACGTCACGGAGGCTGTCGGCCGTGATCTCATCGTTGGCACGACGCTCTCACCCGTGGCGGCGATCGTCGCTCTCTCGATCGCGGCCGGCCTCGTCGCCGTCGGGGTGTTCGCCGGGTATCCGATCGCGACCGCTTTCACCGTCACCGGGGCCGTCGTCGGAGCCGGACTGGCGATGGGTGGCGATCCGGCGTGGGCAAAGTACTACGAGATTCTGGCCGTCTGGACGCTGACACCGTTCGTCGGTGGTGGTATCGCCTACGGAACCGCGAAGCTTCTCCGACACGAAGCCGTTCCCGAAGCCGTCGCGACGCCCGTCCTTGCCGGTCTCGTCGGGGCGATCCTCGCGAACGTCGAGTTTGTCCTGCTCGGCCCATCGGACGTGGCTCAAAGCCTCGCCGGGACGATCGCCTCAGGAACCTTCGGTCGTTTCGCGATCACGGCGGTTCTGGCCGTTGCGGTCGGCGCGCTCATGGCTGCGGACATGCGGAACGACGTCGCCGGTGGCCAACGACACTTCCTCTTGGTGTTGGGTGGGCTGGTGGCGTTCTCGGCCGGTGGGAGCCAAGTCGGACTGGCGCTCGGGCCGCTGTTGCCGCTTTTCGATACGGCCGGGGTCGCAATTCCGCTCGTCGCGCTGCTCTTCGGCGGGGGCCTCGGGCTGTTGGCCGGATCGTGGACGGCCGCCCCGCGTATGATAAAAGCGATCGCACAGGACTACTCCTCGCTCGGACCGCGGCGCTCGATCGCGGCGCTCATCCCCTCCTTTGGGATCGCACAGACGGCCATCCTGTTGGGTGTCCCGATCTCGTTCAACGAGATCATCGTCTCGGCGGTCATCGGGGCCGGGGCCGCGGCGGGGTCCGGCGGCGTTAGCGGCGGCAAGATGGGGTACACCGTTCTCGCGTGGGTCGGATCGCTGCTCGGTGCCGGCGTGCTCAGTTTCGGGCTCTACACCGGCTTGGCGTTCGTTCTATGACATCCCACCCGTGTGGGCGGGGCGAAGGCGGCGTGAACGGCCGACAGAAACTCGCTGACGGCACCTGTGGGTCCCACCGCTGGCAAACATAGCTCACGCAGTGGCTTCTTCGTCCGCCCCGTCCTCATCGTCGAGTTCGGGTTCGCTTCGGTCGTACTCCTCCGTTCGGGTCACTCGCGCTTTCATGATTCTGGTGTTTTCGACGCGCTCGACGCGGATCTCGATCCCGTCGTACTCGATCCGTTCTCCCTCCTCGACGAGGCGGCCCGCGCGGTTGAAAATGAACCCCGCGATCGTCTCGAACTCCTCCCCCTCCGGGATGTCGATATCGAGCGCTTCGTTGACCTCGTCGATGTTGAGCTCACCCTTGACGATCGCCTGGGTATCGCTGATGAACTCGATGGGCTCTTCCTCCCCCGCCTGGAGTATCTCGCCGACGATCTCCTCCGTGACGTCTTCCATCGTAACCAGCCCCTCCGTCGTCCCGAACTCGTCGATGACAACGACCATGTGCATCCGCTGTTCGCGCATCTCGGCGAGCAGCTCGTCGACGTTCTTCGATTCGGGGACGTGAAGCGTCTCTTGGATCAGGTCCTCGATGTCGACGTGGTCGCGCTCGCCGTAGGTGTAATCGCGGACGAGATCCGAGATGTGGACGACGCCGAGGATGTTGTCGAGGCTGCCGTCGTAGACCGGGACTCTGGTGTGACCGGACTGGACGCACTGTTGGATCGCCTCGTCGACGCTCGCCTCGGTCGAGACTGCGTCCATATCGAGCCGCGGCGTCATCACCTCCTTCGCGATCGTGTTCGTAAACCGGAAGATCCGCTGGAGCATCTCGCGTTCGTCTTCCTCTAAGACACCGGCTCGCTCGCCGGTTTCGATGATATCCCTGATCTCCTCGCGGGTGACGTAGGTCGACTCGATCGACGCGCGCCCGCCGGTGATGCGGTTGACCTGTCTGGTCAGATAATCGAAGGTGACGATCAGCGGGAGGAGGAGATACTCCGAGAGCTTCAGCGGCTTCGAGATCCGAAGCGCCCACGATTCGGTGTTCTCGACGGCGTAGGACTTCGGCGCGCTCTCGCCGAACAGCAACACCAAGGCGGTGATACCGAACGTCGCGATGAGGACGGCGACCGACTGGGAAAAATAATACGAGAGCAATCCCGTGGCGATCGAGGACATCGCGATGTTGACGATGTTGTTCCCGACGAGGATGGTGACGAGAAGCCGGTGGGGGTCGTCCTTGAGGCTCTTGAGGACCGCCGCGTTCGGTAGTTTGTCCGCAACCATCGAGTCGACCCGGTGGGGCGGAAGCGAGAACATCGCGATCTCCGAGGAGGAAAAGAAGGCCGAAAGTCCCAACAGAAGGAGGATCACGGCGCCGCCAAGCACCGCGATCGTCGTGTCACTGAAGGGGAGTTCGCCGGCGTCGGGGCCGACCTGTGTTGCGACACCGACGAGATAAAACGCGAGTGAACCCATTTAGACGTGCTCTTTTGATCGGGCGTGTGATTAAGGTTTGTCATGAGGGGCTCCAGTGAGGGCCCGCCGTCGCCGACACACTTAGACGGCGAGCACCCGTATGAACGTTCATGTCAGCCCCCGACCTCACTCTGTACCGGCTGCAGGCGTGCCCGTTTTGCGAGCGAGTCGTCCGCGTGTTGCAGAAACTCGACGTCCCCTACCGGTCGCGGTTCGTCGAGGCGCGACACTCCAGACGCGACGCCGTCAAACGGCTCACCGGTTCGCGGACGGTCCCGGCGATCGTCGACGAACGGACTGGAGCGACCATGAGCGAGAGCGCGAACATCGTGAAATATCTCGAAACCACGTACGGCGACGGGAACATCGACCCCACGCGTGTCACTGCCAGCGTGTCGAGCGGTGATCTCGAATGAACCTCGGGTTCGATGTCGTCGACCTCGGGCGTGCGGATCACCCCGAGATCGGTGAAAAAGCCCCCGACTTCACGCGCCCCCTCGTCAACGACGAGTACTGGGAGGACGCGTCACTGTCGGAACTCACCGACGAGTCCCCCGTCGTTCTCGTCTTCCACCCGATGGACGGCGACTTCCCGGCGACGTACATCTGGCAGGAGATTCGCGACCGCGGGTGGGACGAGTACGACGCCGAGATCGTCGGCCTCTCGATCTCCTCGCCGTACGAACACGCCCGGTTCCTGGAGGAGTGGGACGTCGAGGCGTTCCGACTGTTCTCCGATCCGGCCAACGGTATCGCGGACCGGTACGGCATCGCTCACGCGCTCGACGGAATGACGGGCATCGAGGAGCCCCGTCCCGCCGTCTTCGTCATCGACGAGGATCGGACCATACGCGACGGCTGGGTCGCTCGGGAGTGGCCGGAGTTTCCGCCGTACGACGAACTCGAGTCCGCGATCGAAGAGCTGTGAACGGGCCGGATCTCACCGACGCCGTGGCCGCGATCCGCCGCGGTGATCTCGTCGTGTATCCGACTGAGACGGTGTACGGTCTCGGAGCCGACGCGCTCGACCCCGAAGCGATCGGGCGGGTGTTCGACGCGAAGGGCCGACCGCGGGGAAACCCCCTCTCGATGGCGGTTCCGGAACACTCGGCCGCCGAAGAATACACTCGCCCGTCCGAACGGGAGCGTCGGTTCTGTGAGCGATTCCTCCCCGGGCCGGTGACAGTTCTCCTCGAGCGGACCGAGCGGGTCCCCGACGTCTTGGTCGCCGGGGGGGACCGCGTCGGAATCCGCGTTCCCGATCACGATGTCGCCCGCACCCTCGCGCGCCGAACCGGACCGATCACGGCGACGAGCGCGAACAGATCCGGTCGACGGAGCGCGCGGCGCATCGCCGATGTCGACCCCGCGATCCGCGAGCGGGCGACGGTCGTCGACGGCGGCGAGACGGCCGGGACCGAAAGCACCGTCGTCGACGTGTCGGCCGACCGGATCGTCCGCCGCGGCGCGCTCGCCGACGAGATCGAAGCGTGGCTGGTCGACGGCTCCGAGGGGGTGGCGGAGTGATCGCTCTCACAGCGAGAGCCGCGACCTGAGTGATCGGGTTTTTGTCCCGCACTCGTCGTGGTACACACAGGTTTCGCACCGCGAGTCGTTTTTCAGCCTCGGCGGTGGTCCGTCCATCGCCGTCGCGGTCCGCAGCGTCTTCCTGTAGGCCGCCTTCCGGCGCGTCGTCATCCGAACAGGTCGAACGACGCCGTGGGCGGGATACTCGACGTACGCCCGTTCGATCGGCGTTTCACGCTCCCACGAGAGCGCTTTTGCCGCCGCAGTCGCCCACACGCTGTGTGGCTCCCAGACGCCTCGCTCCGGTGGCGTGCCGGGGGAGACGATCACCGGGACTGCGGGCTTTCTGAGCAACTTGTGTGCGATCCCGTGTGCGTCCTTTCCGCGCAGGAAGGTCCGCGTTTCGGACGGATCGACCAGTTCCTCCCAGCGATCGAGTCTCGCCTTCGTGCGCTCGAGTGCCGAGCGATACGCCGTTGGCGCCGCCGCGATCGGTTCCTCCGCGAGATCCGTCCCCGGGTCGAGTAGCTCCTCGTACCGGAAGGCGAGATTCCGGACCGAAGCGACGGATTCCGGCGCGTCGCGGTCGCCGCGGCTCAGTTTGTAGTAGAGCTTGCGGGGGCAGTATGCGGCGGTTGCGAGGTCGGTGAACGCGTGCACGAGCCGTCTGCTCCCCCGTTCGGATATAAATCTCCGGGCGGTTCCCCGATCACTCCCCGTCCAACCCGTCCAGATACCGGAGCACACCCTCGACGTTCATCTCGATTTCCTCTCTCGCGCTCCGTTCGCCCCACACTCCCGGCGTGTCGGCGCGGCCGACGAAGTGGTCGACGATCGACTCCACCCCGTCGAGTTCGCCCCTCGCCTCGGCGACGGCATCGACCCAGGCCTCGGTGACTTCGACGTACTCGTCGATCCGACCGTCGGCCGGAACCGGTCCGAAGTGGCCATAACAGATCGTCCCCGGATCCAGTTCCTCGATCGCTCGCGCGTCGTCGATGACGCCCTCGCG
This sequence comes from uncultured Natronomonas sp., assembly GCA_964579035.1. Lineage (GTDB taxonomy): Archaea > Halobacteriota > Halobacteria > Halobacteriales > Haloarculaceae > Natronomonas. The sequence goes on from CAZOFL010000033.1 coordinate 10,489, forward strand.
ATCGAACGTCGGCGGTGGTGAGGTTTCGACGACCGAATCGAGTTCGGGAACGTAAATCCCGGCGGCGTCGGCGGCGAAGACGGTCGCGGCGCCCGCGTCGTGGAAGAACGCCTGATGGAACGCGTGTCCCGGGGCATGATACACGTCGAGAGTCGCCCCACCGAGATCGATCGCGTCCCCGTCTTCGAGGGCAGTTATCCGGTCTTTCGGTATCGGTTCGGGCTCGGTGTAAAACCGGATCCGTTCGCCGACCGATTCCTTCGTTCCCTTCCAGAGCCGAGCCGGGTCGGCGAGAAAGCTCGCACCGCTCTCGTAGACGTACACGTCGGCCCCGGTCTCCTCGGCGAGCACTCCGGCACCGCCGGCGTGATCGAGATGGATGTGTGTCGGGATGATGTACTCTAACCCGTCGGCCCCGATCCCTACTTCCTTGAGGGCGTCGAGAATGAGCTCGTAGTTCGTCCCGAGTCCGGTGTCGATCACCGCCGGTCGGTCCGTATCGTAGATGTAAACGGCTCCGTACTCGGCGCGATCGTACAGTCCGACGTCGACGTAATAGCAGTCCGGAACGGCCTCAACCGAGTATACGTCACCTACTCCCATACCCGACGTTCCGCCGTCCGATATTAAAGCCCCTCGCTACGGAACCCGGGACGCCCCCGCGTGATCGATACGATTTTGCCCCGCCGCGGCGAAACGGCGGTACATGCTACCGAGGCAGTTCGTCCGGGAGAATCCAGACGAGGTCCGGCGCGCGCTCGAAACGAAAGGCGTCGACGCCGACCTCGACCGGATCCTCGAGATCGACGAGGAGTGGCGCGGGCTCAAGGCGACCGGCGACGACCTCAGGCGAAAGCGAAACGAGATCTCGAGCGAGATCGGCGAACTCAAACGCGAAGGTAACGAGGAGGGGGCCGAAGCGGCGATCGAGCGATCGAGCGAACTGAAAACCGAACTCGAGGAACTCGAAACCCGAGCCGACGAACTGGAGGCCGAACTCGAGGACGCCCTTCTCGAACTCCCGAACGTCCCCCATCCCGACGCGCCGGTCGGGGACGACGAGTCCGACAACGTCGAGATCGACCGCTGGGGGTTCGACGACCGCCGCCGGCTCCCCGATCCCGTTCGCCCACACTACGACCTCGGGGAGGAACTAGAGATCCTCGATTTCGAACGCGGGGCGAAAGTCTCCGGTGGCGGGTTCTACTTCGCCAAGGGGGAGGGTGCCCGCTTGGAGCACGCCTTGATCCAGTTCATGCTCGACCTCCACCGAGAGGAACACGGCTACACTGACGTGTTTCCGCCTCTTCCGGTCAACTCCGCGTCGATGCGCGGGACCGGCCAGTTCCCCAAGTTCGTCGACGACGCCTACCGCGTCGGCGGCGCGAACGACGAGCCCTACGACGACGACGACCTCTGGTTGCTCCCCACTGCTGAAGTCCCCGTCACCAACATGTACCGCGACGAGATTCTGCTCGATGGGGACCTCCCGATCAAACACCAGGCGTACTCACCGAACTTCAGGCGCGAGGCCGGCGAACACGGCACCGAGACCCGCGGCATCGTTCGGGTCCACCAGTTCAACAAAGTCGAGATGGTGAACTTCGTCCGGCCGGAGCACAGCTACGACCGCCTCGAAGGACTGCTGGATGAAGCGACGGCAGTCCTCGAGCGGTTGGGCCTCCCCTACCGCGTTCTCGAAATGTGTACCGGTGACATGGGGTTCACGCAGGCGAAAAAGTACGATGTCGAGGTGTGGGCTCCGGGCGACGATATGGAAGACGGCCCCGATATTGGGGGTCGATGGCTGGAAGTGTCCTCGGTCTCGAACTTCGAGGCGTTTCAGGCCCGCCGTGCCGGGATCCAATACCGTCCCGAACAACACGAGTCGGCGGAGTACATCCACACGCTCAACGGCTCCGGACTTGCAGTCCCCCGCATCGTCGTTGCGATTCTCGAGTACTACCAGAACGCCGACGGGACCGTCGACGTGCCCGCCCCGCTTCGACCCTATATGAGTGGGACCGAGCGGATAGAGGGGCAGCCGTCCGTCGGCGAATCGGCGCTCGGTGACGGCCAGTAGTCAGCGATCGAGGCAATCACTGCCCCCGTGTGGGTACCTGCTACCCGGAACTGAAATCGGTGTACGTTCGGATCTCCTCGATTTCGCTCCCTTCTATTTCGAAGGTGTCGACGAATCGAAACCACTCCTCACCGTCCGGGTCAAGCAATCGACCCTCGGCCGCCGCGTTTCCGTCGTCGTCGCGGTAGACGGACTTGACGACGTGTGTCGTCTCCCGTTCGGGGCGCTCATCGCGCATGAACTTGACGAACGCCTCGCGGCCGCCGATGGTCCTGTCCGGTCGGCGGTGGACGAACGTCTCGGAGATGATTTCAGCAAGCGCCTGATACTCGTCCTCGTCGATCGATCGGTAGTACTCCCGGGCCAGCGCTTCGCCGTCCATACTGGCTAGTCTCCCTCCGCCGAAATATATCCGCCGGCACTCGTTGTCCGGGCCACTTTTGTCCCGTCGCCGGCAATCCGAACCGTGGAACTGCACGTCCGATACGAGGGCGACGACGATCCGAACAAATGTTCAGCCAGAAAGCTTGCGCGGTTCGACCTCGCGACGCTTCACCGATCGGTTCGGACCACGCCGTCGGGGATCGTCCTCAATCCGTTCGCGGATCGTGCGCTCTCGCCGGCTGATAGGGCGGCAAGCGATAGCCGGACCCGGCTGATCGCGCTCGATTGCTCTTGGGAGACGGCCGAGGCGGAGGCGTTCGAACTCGACGGTCCGCACCGCTCGCTCCCGTTTCTCGTCGCGGCGAATCCGATCAACTACGGGACGCCGTTCCGTCTCAACACGGTGGAGGCGTTCGCCGGCGCGTTGTGTATCCTCGGGCATCACGATCGTGCCGAAGAGATCCTCGGGAAATTCCGGTGGGGACACACGTTCTTGGAGCTGAACGAGGAGCCGCTTCGACGCTATGCGGACTGCTCGGACTCCGCAGAGGTACTCGAGATCCAATCCGAATATCTCGACCGGTGAGGATATCGGTCGTACACCCGCCCGGAGATTTATATACGATCACGGGACCAGCCCCTGCCGTGATCTGAGTCGCACCCCGTGGCGAACACGGCGGGAGTCCGGCACACCGCCACGGGATCGACCGGTGCCGGCTGTCAGCCCAACCGCGTCGGATCGGCCGTCGGTTCGACCGTTATGTGGATTCGATCGCCGATTTCGAACCCGTGACCCGTGTGAAACACGACTTTCGTGCCGAACGGGGCCCGCGAGGCGAACAACGAAAGTCCGGTCGCCCGCTGTCCGTTAGCGAACACCGCCACGTCGCCCCACGTCAGGCGCCGACCCCGTGCGATCCCGACCGTCGTCCCGAGCAGCGATCGCTCCCCATCAGCGGGTGAAAACGTCCCGCCACCGCTGTAGTGGATGAGGCCTCCGTCGAGCGGCACGCCGTGATCGTCAGCCAACGCGGTGAACCCTGAGCACCCGTCCGTGGGCGGCGAATCGAGCAGCAGGTGAGTCGGCCCAGCCTCGACGACCTGCCCCCACCCGTCCCACCCGAGTCCGGTGACCCGAACGTCGACGTCGATCGGCACCGATCCGCTCGCACGCTGGAGGTTCTGCCCCGGTCGGCGAAAGCCGAGGTGGATGTGGTTGTCGACCCATCGGCCGAAAAACCCCGACCGGACCAGTGTCCCGAGCCGATCACCGATCGACACGTCGTCGCCGGCTTCGACCCCGGGATCGACGTGGAGGACTCTCGCGACGTGGTCTCCACAGTCGATGAGTATCAGATGATCCCGCGGTGCCGCGTACGGCTTTCCCGGACAGCGAACCGTTCGCGTCGACCGAACCGTCCCCGAAACCGGCGACAGCGCCGCGTCGGTTCCCGGGTACAGATCGATCGCACATCCCGATTCGTGGGCTGGATACGGCGAGTTGTGGAGGGAAAATCGGTCGTACCGCTCGATCACGTCCTCGGGAACCACGACCATGCGAACCGTTCGGTCCGTATCGTTTTATTCTCACCGGCACGTACGCGTAGCTATGCGCATCGTCCGTGGATCGGCGTCCGATGTCGCCCGCGATCGCCGTATTACGGCCTCGATTGCTGATCTGGCCTCGGATACCGCCGAACCGGTGCTTCGCGTGTGGACGCCACCGAGACACCTCGCCTTCGGTCGGCGTGACGCAACCGCGGAGGGGTACGACCGTGCCCGCCGGATCGCCGCCGAGTCCGGCTACGAACCGATCGAGCGCTCCGTCGGTGGAACTGCCGTCGCCTACACCGGACGCACCGTCGCGTTCGGATACGCCGAGCCCACCGATGGCCGCAACGGAATCGATCGACGCTATCGACGAACGACAGCCACGCTTGCCGACGCGCTCCGCGATATCGGCGCGATGATATCACGTGGCGAACCCGACCGATCGTTCTGTCCCGGTCGACACTCCCTTCAGGGAGCTGGCAAGGTCGCCGGAATCGCCCAGCGTGTCCGACGAGACAGCGCCCTCGTCGGGGGTTGTGTCGTCGTTCTTCGATCCGACTGCGCCGCGATCGCCGAGATTCTCGAACCGATCTACGATGCGATCGATCGACCGTTTGATCCGGAGTCGGTGGGGTCAGTCGAAGCCGCCGGAGGAACCGACGGCGTTGAGGCCGTTAAAAACGCCATCGAGCACGCTTTCACAGCGGGTCGGATCTCGACCACCGTTTCGGCCGCCGAACTCCCCGACTCCGACGCTCCGTGAGGCTTACCTCCCTTGACCGAGGAGCTACACCAATGCTATTCCGCGAGGCAACGCTGGCAGACGGTCGAACACGGGACGTCCGGACCGAGGGTGAGTCGATCGTCGAGATGGGAACGGGGCTGGAAACCGACGGCGAAACGATCGATGCCGAGGGGAAACTCCTGTTGCCCGGCATGATCGACTCACACGTCCATTTCCGCGAGCCGGGGTTCTCAGATAAGGAGACCTGGTCGAGCGGATCCCGGAGCGCAGCTGCCGGCGGTGTCACGACGGTGTTCGACCAGCCGAACACCGATCCGCCGACGATCGACGCACAGGGGTACGATCTAAAAGCCGACCTGGCGGCCGCCTCCCTCGTCGATTACGCGATCAACGGCGGCGTCACGGACGCCTGGCGACCCGACGAACTCCTCGAACGGCCGATCGGCGCGCTCGGCGAGGTGTTTCTCGCCGACTCGACCGGCGAGATGGGGATCGATACCGACCGATACAGGGAGGCGGTACGACGGGCGAGCGACGCCGAAGTGCCGATCACCGTCCACGCTGAGGACGCGACGGTGTTCGACGAGTCGGCCACGAACCGAACCGACGCCGACGCGTGGAGCGCGTACCGAACCGCCGAGGCGGAGGTACGGGCGATCGAACACGCCTGTGCCGTCGCGGACGACCTCGGCGCGGCAGTCCATATCGCACATACGTCGACGCCGGAGGGTGCCGACGTCGCCTCGGACATGGAAATGACGTGCGAAGTCACCCCGCACCATCTGTTCCTATCCCGAGACGACCTCGAGGGACTCGGTACTCTCGGACGCATGAACCCGCCACTCAGAAGCGAACGCCGGCGGGAAGCAATGTTCCGACGGCTCGTCGACGGCAGGATCGACATCGTCGCGACGGATCACGCACCCCATACACTCGAGGAGAAGGATGCGGACATCTGGAACGCTCCGAGCGGTGTCCCGGGCGTCGAAACGGCACTTCCGCTGTTGTTGGAGGCCGCACGGAACGGACAGATCGGGTACGAACGGGTTCGGGACGTGACCGCGGCGAACGTCGCGGAGATCTTCGGCCTCGAGCGAAAAGGTCGCATCGAGGCGGGGGCTCACGCGGATCTCGTATTGGTCGATCCGGATGACAGCGTTCCGATCCACGGTGAGGCGCTTCACTCGAAGTGTGGATGGACACCGTTCGAGGGACGCCGGGGTGTCTTTCCCGAACTGACGATGGTCCGCGGGACCGTCGCGTTTCGCGACGGATCGTTCGCCGACGCCTCAGGGGAAAACGTCCGGGCTTAATCGTCGACGGTATCGGGATCCACCTCGTGTCCGCAGTTCGGACAGCAGAACTCGTCGTGTCTGAGCGCCGCGGAGGACTCCCGGACCTCACGCATTACGCTCGAGATCCGATCCTCGGCGTCGAGTTCCTCGTCAACGGTCAACTCGACGCCTTCGACTTCGAGCAGGAACTTCGCCACTTCCGTGATCTCGTACATCAACTCGTCCAGTTCCTCGGCGGTGTAGAAATCACACATCGCGCCGTAGAGAAACGTCGCTCCGGCCTTCCGGACCTTTCCGTCGAAGGAACTGCGGGCTTGATTGACCGCCTGTGGGGTGTACGTGTCGGTCATGAACGGGACGAGTTCGGGGAGGTTGTCGCCGATCTTCGTCATCTCGACGCCAGTTTCGGTTCTGAAATCCGCACAGAGCCGCGCGATCGCCCACTCGCGAGCGGTGATGTACGTCCGCTCGCGGAGAAACTCGTTCGCTCGGTCGTACGTCGCACCGTCTATTTTCGAAAACCGGGCGTACTCGCGGACATCCTTCGGGACGGGTTCCGCCTCCGAGTCCGGGCCGGTACCCTTCGTCGAGTCGCTCGTCGGTTCCGGTCCGTCCGTATCGACGGTCGCCTGCCCATCGTCGGCCATACTGTACGTAGCGAGACGCTGCCGAAAAGCGTATCGGCGGTGTCTGACGCGCGGCCGACACCAACCGATCGTCCGTAGGCGGGAGGCTTTTCTCTTCACGGAAGTAGAGCCAAATATGAAAACGCTGTTAGGAATCGGCGGGAGCGAGGACTCATTGCGCGCTCTGGAGAAAGCCGTCGAGCGTGCCAAGGAAGCGGGCGACGAGTTGACGATCGCTATCGTCGAGAACCCGGACGCGTCGCTGACGACGACGGAACTCCGCGAACGGACCACCGACGTCCTCGATTCGTCCGGTTTCGACGCGGAGATCAAAACGCTCTCGGGGCATCCGGGAAGCCAACTGCTCGAACTCGCCGAACGGGACTCCTACGACCGGATCGTTCTCGGTGGCGGTGAAACCAGCCCGCTCGGAAAGGTCCAACTCGGCTCGATCGCGGAGTTCGTCCTCCTGAACGCCCGAACGACGGTGACTCTCATCCGATGAGCCGCGAGTATCCGGACGAGGTGGCCGGACCGTACGAGGCGCCACCGCACGATTTCGATGATCGTGTCGGTCGACGGATAGAGATTCGCCGGTTCGATGTGGCGATCGACGCCTTAGTCGAGATGTACCTGGACTTCGATCCGGCGGATCGTGCACAGGGGATCCCGCCGACGGGCGAACGACAGATCCGCACTTGGCTGGAGAATCTGGCCGAAACGGACTGTCTCAACGTCGTCGCCTGGCACGACGGGAAGCCGATCGGACACGCGATGTTGGTTCCCGACGAGGACGAAGCCTACGAACTGGCGATCTTCGTCCTCAGCGCGTACCAGAACGCGGGGATCGGGACGGGGTTGATGGAAGGGCTCCTCGGTGCCGGCCGCGAAAACGGGATCGAGCGAGTCTGGTTGACCGTCGAGCGATGGAACAAGCCGGCGACCGCCCTCTACCGGAAGATGGGGTTCGTCCCGACCGACGACGGGAGCTTCGAGTTGGAGATGGCGGCCCGACTGACCGAGGCCAGCGACTGATACCGACTGATTACACCGACAAAACCGGCTGTGAAGCGTGTGCGAGCACGTATTCCGCGGCCTTCTCGATTACCGCTTCCGAATCTCCGGTCACCGGCTGTCTCGGAACGACGATAAATCCGACCTCGAGCATCTCGGCGACGTCGAGAATCACGCTACCGGGATGTTGGCTCAGCCTCGAAACCGAGAACCCACACGCGGAGGAGTGATCGACGGGGACGCCGTCGGCTATCGTCCGGACGCCTGCCATGACCTCCTCGCCCCGGTCGGCGACGGCTTCCGCGTCGACGCTCCCGTCGTCTATCGCGACGGCCGCGTTCTCGCCGAGCAGATACAGCGCGTGGACGGCCGCGTCGTACCGGTCCGCGATCGCGACGCCGTACTCGACGGCGTCCATCGCTGCCCTCGTCCCGTCGATGGGGATGAGCACTGTATCGATCTGCATACCTTCACGTCGGGGGAGATGAACTTAAAACACACCCGATGTAATGGTGTGACATCTCCACTCCGGGCGATCCCATAACGCCCATATTTATGCTATCGGCGGATTCACACCCGATATGTTCGAGACGGTGGTCGTAGCGACCGACGGCTCCGAGAGCGTTTCCCGGGCGGTCGACTGCACGCTCGATCTCGCCCGGCGGTTCGACGCCACCGTACACGCGCTGTACGTGATCGACGAGAGCCGGGTCGAAGAGCTTCCGGAACGCCTCCACAACGATGTCCGAAGCGCGCTGGACGAACAGGGCACCGAAGCGATCGACGAGATCGTCGAAACGAACGACGACCTCGGGGAACCGGTCGAACTGCAGACGGCCGTCCGCGTCGGTCGCCCGGCGAACCAGATCGTCGGCTACGTCCGGGACATCGAGGCCGATGGCGTCGCGATGGGCACCCGAGGTCGGAGCGGCGATCACTCGTTTCTGTTAGGGAGCGTCGCTGAACGCGTCGTTCGGACGTGTCCGGTCCCCGTCCTGACGGTCCGACAATTGGAGTAGCCGCCCCCGTCACGCCGAACGGCAGTATTATTGAGTTTCCGCCCGGTCGAACCGTATGGACGACTCACTGATCGACGACGGCACGATCCCGCTTCACCGTCGATCGCTGCTTCCAGGGGAGGGGTTCTTCGTGCCCGACTCGTTCGACGACACGGCTGCAGAGCGTGAGGCGAAGGAGACGCTCTCGGGTGCGAGCCGCGTCGTCGTCGCCGATCCGGACGCCGACGGACTCGGCTGTGTCGCGTTGCTCCGCGTCGCGTTCGGGGCTGTGGCACTCCTTCCGGCTGGCCCACACGACCTCGCGGACGCGCTCGGGCACGTCGACGAGTACGCCGAGCCGGACGTCGAACTGTACGTCTGTGATCTCTGTCCGGACGCCGCCGAAGACATCGAGGCGCTTCCGTCGATCGCCGAGACGGCCGCCGTCATCCGGTGGTTCGACCACCACCAGTGGGACGGCGCGCTCGCCGAAACGGTCTCCGACCACGCCGAGTTGGTCGTCGGTGAGTCCGACGCCGTCTGTACGACCGACGTGACCCTCGAGACGCTCGAGTACGAGTTCGACGACCGATACGCCGACCTTGCGGCGGTAACCAGAGACCACGACCTCTGGCTCCGCGAGGACCCCCGAAGCGACGACCTCGCCGACTACGCCTACTGGGCCGACCCCGAGGAGTATATCGACACCGTCGTCGAACACGGCGCTGACCTCCCGGACGCGGTCGCGGCGTTTCTCGAGGAACAGCGGGTCGAAAAGGAAGCGCTCATCGGCAAGGCGACCGACCGCGCGGCGTTCCACGAGGTCGGCGAGTGGACCGTCGGCGTCACGTACGGCCGGTGCTCCCAAAACGAGGTCGCCGAAGCGATGCGCGCCGAGGGCGCGGACGCCTCGGTGATCGTCAAACCGGCTGGATCGGCGTCGATCCGCGGCACGGACGGCTTCGAGCGCTGCCACGAGGTCGCCGCCCGCGTCAACGGGGGCGGCCACCCGAAGGCGGCCGGGTGTAAACCGGATATCTACGACGACATGCTCGATTACGCCCACCACTGGAGCACGCAGGGTGCGGTCACAAAACAGGTGATCCTCGAGGCGTTCCGGGCGCTCGAGCCCGACCCCGAATCGGCCGAGTAGCGCCGCTACGCCCGTCGACGGCGACCGTCAAGCTTTACCCGCATCTCCCGGTAGCAGCCACATGGACCAGCTTCAGCGGTCGTTGCTCGAGTCACCGATCGTCGAGAAGGAGGGGTATCACTACTTCGTCCACCCGATCAGCGACGGCGTCCCGATGCTCGAACCGAGCCTGCTCCGCGAGATCGTCATCAAGATCATCCGGAAGGCGCAACTCGAAAACGTCGACAAGATCGTCACCCCCGCGGCGATGGGGATCCACATCTCGACCGCGGTCTCGCTCATGACGGACATCCCGCTCGTCGTCATCCGGAAACGCGAGTACGGCCTCGAGGGCGAGACGCCGCTGTTCCAGCAGACTGGCTACTCCGAGAGCCAGATGTACATAAACGACGTCTCGAAGGGCGACAACGTGCTCGTCCTCGACGACGTGCTCTCGACGGGCGGGACGCTGTCGGCGATCTGTGCCGCCCTCGAGGAAATCGGCGCGAACATCGTCGACGTCGTCG
>CAZOFL010000034.1:0-19997 GCA_964579035.1 uncultured Natronomonas sp.
CTGATCCCCTATCGGGCCGGAATCCCGAATGTTGGGAAACGCCCGGCGGTTCATAGCCGGGAGGCGATAATCCGACGTAGCTCCCGGTGTCATGACAGAAACAAGAACGCGAGTCAGATCCCACGTCGAAGCGAATCCGGGCATCCATTTCAGCGCGATCGGACGCGACCTCGATATCGCGACCGGACAGACGCAGTATCACCTCCGCCGACTGCTGAAAACAGGGTCGCTCCACAGACTCGAGGTTAGTGGTCGAACGCACTACTTCCCGGCCGGTTACTCCGAGACCGAACAGGCGGCGATCGCGCTGTTGCGCCGCGAAACGGCCCGTGAGATCGTCCTGTTGTTGCTCGATGGGGAGACCGATCGGCCAGCGAAGTTGGCCGACTCTGTCGGCGTCGCTCGAAGTACGATCGAGTGGCATCTGGGAACGCTCATCGATCACGGCCTCGCGGAGAAAACGCGGGAGGGTCGAACCGTCTCCGTCCGGCTCACAGAGCCCGAACTGCTCCACGAACTCCTCGTTGCGATCGATCCGAGCGTTCCGGATCGACTCGTGGACCGGTTTACCCGCCTCGTCGACTCGCTGCTCGAGTAACGGGGTTGTCTCAACAGCGGGTTTTCAGAGCCATACCAGACCGGCTATGTTTTGGGCTCGATTAGGTACGCACATGGATGGATCACGCGGCTTAGAGGAGCGAACGCGACGGAGAATGCTGACGGCGCTTGCGGTCAGCGGCATCGGGGCTGTGGCCGGCTGTCTCGGCGGGAGCCAGGAGGGGCCGGACCCCATCGCGCTGGATGATGGCCACGAGTGTGACAGCTGCAACATGCGGATCGAGATGCACCCGGGGCCGGTCGGACAGGCGTTCTACGGCGACGAGGCCCCCGCGACGCTGCCTGACGACCGCGAGAACGGCGCCGTGTGGTTCTGCAGTTCGACCTGTGCGTACAGCTATCTGCTTGAAAACGAACAACGGGGCCACGAACCGATCGTCTCCTACGGAACGGACTACTCCACGGTCGACTACGAACTCACCGAGGAGGACGGGACGATGGTCATCACCGCGCACCTCGACGCGGACAGTTTTGCCGATCTCCACGCTCTCACCTTCGTGGCCAAAAGCGAGGTCGAGGGCGCGATGGGCGGGTCGCTGATCGGCTTCTCGGATGCCGACGATGCCTCGGCGTTCGGTAACGACCACGGCGGCGAACTGTTGACACATGGCGACGTGACGCGTGAGGTCCTCTCGGGGCTCGAAATGTGATCGGAGACACACGATACGTGGGGGGTCTCGTAAGCTAACCCACAGTTAAAGCCGCGGGTTTCCGCGCTGTATCCGTTGTGAGCCTCCGGGGTTAGTCGCCCCCGGGCGAGAGGGGCTTCGAACGAACCGAGTCGATCCGAGGGCCCTGTTCCGCCTCCCGGCGATAACGATGGCCGATCCTAACCCAGCGCTGGCCTCACCCGCACACTCCAGTCCCGCGCGACGTCTTTATTTCCGCCGTCGACGCTGCAGAATCAACAGCGCGGAGATGAGCGAGACGATCGCGACCACACCGCCGAAGCCGGGTTGGTCCTCGAGCGGTTCGCTCCCCCTCGTTGCTGGTCGCCGACTCGTCGGTATCGTCGGAGACGGCCGTCTGTTCTCGATCCGCCAACTCGCCAGCAAACGCGTCCGCGAGGGTTTCGAGTGCGATGACGATGCGAGATGCCGGCTGGCTGGGATAGTTCCCGTAAGCCCTGATGACCTGATCGTTTTGGACGGCCGCAGTCGATTCGAGCGCGGCGATTTCCGGCAGGGCCGCCTGCTCGTCCGGGGCCACGATGACGTCCGGGTTCCACTCGACGATCGCCTCCTCGTTCAGTTCGCCGCCGCCCTCTAAGCCGTTCTCCACGGCGACGTTGGTTCCGCCGGCGGTCGTGATGAGCTCGTGGATGGAGGTAGCGGACCCGGCGGTCGCCGCACCGCCATACAGCCCGGCGGAGCAATGCAGTACGTGTGGCGAGTCGTGCTCCGAAGCCTGCTTTTGAACTGTCTCGATCCGATCCCAGCACTGCTCGTTCGTTTCGGTGGCCGCTGCACAAGCGCCGATCAGCGCCCTACGGCGACCGCCGCGACGGCGAGCGACCCGAGCCACCAGACGACGAGTCCGATCGCGCTGGCCAGCGGCGACGCTGCCCGGGGGCCGGTGCCCGCAGTGACTGTGACCGTCGTCTCGAGGACGAGCCCCCGGTAGGCGCTGAGAGGGCTGACCGCGATCGATGACGCCAGCGAACTCTCGGCGATGAGTCCCCGCGAGAGCGCGAACACGAGCGCGATATCCGCGACGAACAGCAATCCGAACGTCGCAACCCCGACGATGGCGATCGCGGTTCGGGTCGTCCCGGCGAGCGCCGAAATCGCGACCGCGACGGCGAGCGCGACGAGTGCGAACCAGGCTGTCAGGACGATGAACCGGAGAAACAGGCCGATCGAGTCCGACCCAGTGTGGGTCGCATAGAACACGGGACGGTGGGCTTCCGTGAGAAAAACCGGGTAAACGAGCATCGAGAGCGCGGTCGCAACGATCGCGACGAGGCCGATCGCCCGGCCGGCGTAGATGCCGAGCACCATCTGCCAGGGGCGGACCGGATACGTCCGCAACACGTCGAGGACACCCCGTCGGTCGTCAGCGAGGATTGCCCGGTAGCCGAACACGAACGCGACGACGGGGACGAGCAACTGTATCGGCGTCAGCAGATCGATGATCGTCGAGACGTAGCCGACCTGCATCCCGCCGCCGAACCACGCGATGGCGAAAAGCACGGAAACGAATCCGAGCCACAGCCCGACGTTCGTTTTTGTCGCAACCGCGGTCGAAAGCTCCCGTCGGATTATGGCCGAAAGCGTTCCCACCGCCGTGGGCGCTGTTTCCAGTTCCGTTCCCGTCGGTTCGGCCGTCTCGGTCGGCTGCTCCGAGGATTCGGTCGGCGTGCTCACGCCGTCTCACCCCTGACACGAACGGTTCCCGCGTCCCCGACGACTGACGATTCGAACGCCGACAACAGCGACTCGGTTCCGGACTCACGACAGATCTCGGCCGGCGACCCCTGCCGAACGATCGACCCGTCGTCGAGCAGCGCGAGCCTGTCGGCGGATCGCTCCACGAGCGTGAGGTCGTGCGAACTCAAAAGGACAGCCGTGCCCGCTTCGGTGAGTTCCTCCGCGACCTCGAAGATGCGGACGCTCATGCCCGGATCGAGGCCGCTCGCGGGTTCGTCGAGGACGACCAGCGGCGGCTCGCCGATCGTCGCCTGCGCGATACCGACGAGTCGCGTCATCCCGCCGGAAAGGGCTTCGACGTTCCGGTCCGCCGCCGCCGAGAGCCCGACTCGTTCGAGCCGTTCGAGCGCGTCAGTCTCGGTCTCGCCGACGAGGGACGCGTAGAACCCAAGCGCCTCCCGAACGCTTTGCCCCGGCCTGAACGCGGGTCGTTGCTGGAGATACCCGATCGGACGCGTCGCATCCGGACCACGGTATCGAATCTCTCCGCTGCTCGGTTCCTGAAGGCCCACGATCGATCTGATAAGCGTCGTCTTACCGGCGCCGTTCGGGCCGATAATCGCCGTCACGTCGCCCGGACGAACGTCGAAGGAGACGCCGTCAAGCACGGTGGTGCGGCCGTACGCGTGTTCGATCCGGTCGACAGTCACTATCGGTGTTGGTGTCGTGTCACTCATATCGGCACCTTCGTCGTCGTTTCGGCCCCGCCGCCACCGTCACGTCGCCCCTCCCGCTCGCGGTTCGACGCCGTGACAGACCGGCTCCAAGTCGGTGTGGCCGTTCGCCTCGAACCACTCGTCGTTGACCGGCGAACACAGCGGCGCGGTATCGATCACTTCGTCCGCGCGCATCCCGGGAACGGCCCCCTGAAACCCGGCGAGGGCGTCGAGAGCCGGCGCCTGCGCCAGGGTCGGTGCCCCGTCGATCCGGTGGAGTCGCTCGTCGACAGGGGCCGTTGGCGTGTAGGGGCGCTGAACGACGGTCCCGTCCGTGGTTCCGACCGCCCCTTGCCAGTAGTTACCCTCGCCGTCGTGGCTCCAGACGCGGAGCCGCCCGCTGCTGACGAGGACGTGATCGTGGTTATCGACGAAATCGTTGTGTGTCACTCTGTTCGTTGGCAGCAACGCCCAGGTCTCGATCCCGCCGTAGTTGTCGGCGATGACGTTTCGCTCGATGATGGATGCGACACCATCGATCCGGAGTCCGAGGTGATTGTCCGTCAGTTCGTTGTCGGCGAGATACGTGTCGGTACCGCCGAAACTGATCCCGGTTCGGGCGTCGGTCACCTCGTTGCCGACGAGGGCGTTTCGCTCCGGTCCGGTCATCACGTAGATGCCCGTCGTTTCCTGCCCGGAGATCGTGTTATCGGCGAGCAACGTCCCGGAGGTGAACATCAAATGGATGCCCATCCGGTTGTCCCGCATCTCGTTGTCGCGGACCACGGTCCCGTCCGCGCGGTGGGTGTAGACGCCGTCGAGACCGCCGACGAACGTCGAGTTCTCGACGACGCCGCTGGATCGCATCGCGGCGACGCCCATGTGTCCCTCGCGGTAGTTGTCACTCCCATGAACGGTCGTCTCCCGGACGACGAACGCCGGAGAGTCCCGGAGGATAACGCCCGCCGCGTCGGTCTCCATCGTCGTCTCCGCGATCAACACCTCGCTTGCGGCGTTCACGACGATCGCCGCGTCGCCACCGGCGTAGTCATCGTCGATGTCGGCATCCCACGAGTCGTCGCCGTCGCTGTCGCCGTGGTCGTGGCTCCCGCCGGAGCTGAACCCGCCGTGGGCGTGGTCGTCCGTCACTGTCGGGCCGGGCGTGGTGTCGCCGACACCGGAGACGTTCACGCCGACGATCGCTGCCCCATCGGCCTCGACCGTCACGACCGTCCCGTTCGAATCCCCGACGATGTTCGTCGCGCCGTCGCTACCTGTCCCGTCGCCTCGGATGGTCACCGGCCGGTCGATTTCGACCGTCTCCTCGTAGGTTCCCGCCGGAACGCGGACCGTCGTGTTCGGGGCGGCCGCATCGACGGCGGCCTCGATCGTCGGTTCGTCCTCGCCGACAACGACGCTCACCGGTCGGTCGGCCGTTTCGAGGCGCTCGTCGACCGCGTCGTCGGCGTCGGCGTGATGTTCTTCGACGCGGTCCCGGACGGCCGTCGCATCGTCGATTTCGACTGGCCGCCTGAGCACCGCCGCCCAGTCGACGACATCGCCGCCGTAGTCCTCCGTGAACGCCGCCGCAGACTCCCGAGTTTCGAACGGCATCACGGCGTCGCCTGACGGCGTTCTGGCATCGCTGTCGACGACGTAGACGGCGTCTTCGGCGGCAATCCAGCCGGGGGCGAACGACGTCACGGGGATCCCTTCGTCGTTCAATTCAACCTCCGTACCGGTGTACTCGGCGACGTACACCGCGTTCGGGAACCCGAACCGCCGCTCGTGCGTCGACTCGCGTTGATTTGCGATGAACGAGTCGACGCCGTAGTACCCGACGACGTACGGGTACTGCGAGTAAAACACCTGGGTCCGCGGGAGCTCGATCCGCTCGTCGGCCCGGTCCTCGTCCTCCAAGCGCAGCTCATCCTCGAGGGTCAACCCGACGGCGACAGTCTCGTCGAAATCGACCGGCTCAGGCGCTGAGTCAGCGAAATCAACGATAAACAGGCTGCCGCTAATGGCGGCGAGGAGGAGGATAAACGAAATCACTGGAATCGCTTCGGTCACCGAAACGTGTTTCTCAGCCATCAATCGTACACGCCCGACGGTTGTGGGTGGATGTTATTGGGTAATCTGGTGTGTGCTTCGAAAGGGCAGCCGCCGTCGCGGGGCCTTCGTGAGAGGCGCACGCACGGCCGAGGGCTCACAACCGCGATACCAGGTCATCCATCGAACGCATCGATCACCCGCCGGAACGCCCGACGAAGTCGATCCCTGATCCCCGAGAGCGGTTGGCGCTCGAGGCCAGCGACGACGACTGCGAGGCTTCCGAGGAGCCATCCCGTCAACCCGGCGACGGCCGCGGGTCCGTCGACCGGGTCACCCTGATCGGCCACGGCGCCGACGACGGTTTCGAGCACCAGGCCGCGATAAGCGGCGTTCGGACTCGCCGCGAGCACCGTTCCGAGGGCATCGCCGCTGATTCGACCGGTCGTCAACCCCGCGAGCGCAGCCAGATCCCCCCCGGCGACGACGGTGACGAGAACGCCCAGCGCCGCCGCGAGCGCTGCCCGGCTCGTTCGGACGAGGACGGAGGCGGCCATCGCCATCGCCAGCACGACGGCTCCAAAACAGATCGTCAAGGCGAGAAACCGAACAAAGAGCACGGGTGAGTCGCTGCCGCCGTGGGTCGCGAACACGCGTGATGCGGTGCCACCGCCACGGGGGACGACGACGCCGACGAGGCCGAGCGGAATCCCGACGATCGCGGTGAGACCGACCAACCGGCCGGCGAAGACGCCGAGGGCGAGCGAGCGTTTCGAGACCGGATAGCTCAACAGCACCGGTCGGTCGTCGTTGTCGCCGCCGAAGGCTCGGTACCCGAGCGCCACGGCGACTAGGGGGACGAGCAACTCCAGCGGCAACAGGAGGTCGACGGCGACCGGAACGTACCCACCGTCGGTGCCGCCGGCGTGGATCACACCGCCGAACACGACGGCGAGCCCGCCCGATAAAAAGAGGTAACTCCGCGTCCGGACGACAGTCGAGAGCTCACGCCAGGCGATCGGACCGGTTGGGCCGAGGCGGCTCACCGGCTATCACCCATGACCGTAACGACTCGGCTGTCGCCGGTGATCTCGGTCAACACGCCACGGAGGGAGTCGGCCCCGTACTGCTCACGGAGCGCCGATTGTGAACCCATGGCGGCAACGGTCCCACGGTGGAGAATCACGACTGCGTCGGCAGTCGTTTCCACGAGCGAGAGGTCGTGAGAACTCAGAACAACGGTCCGGGAGGAGTCGGCGATCTCCGCAGCCGTCTCGAAGACGCGTTCGCTCATCATGGGGTCGAGGCCGCTCGCGGGTTCGTCGAGGACGACCAGCGGCGGCTCGCCGATCGTCGCTTGCGCGATACCCAGCAACTGTCGCATCCCCCCGGAGAGGTCCTCGACGTTCCGGTCGGCCGCCGCCGCCAGTCCGACCCGTTCGAGCAACCGGTCCGGCTCGCGCCCCTCGACGAGCGACGAGTAGAACGCGAGCGTTTCGGCGGCGCTGAACCCGGGGCGAAACGGTGGTTCCTGCGGGAGATACCCGACCGGGCGCTCGGTGTCGGGGCCGGTGTACGTGATGGACCCGGCCGTCGGCCGGAGGTCGCCGACGACCGTCCGGATAAACGTCGTCTTTCCGGAGCCGTTCGGGCCGACCACGGCCACGACGGCCCCGGCGGGGATCGAAACCGACACGTCGGAAAGCGCCTGGACGCCGCCGAACGATTTCGAGACGTTCTCAGTTCGGAGCACCGTCTCGGACGCTCCGCGTTCCGGCCCGTCGTTCACGGCGTACACACCGCCTTCGACGCCGCGTCGCTGTTTGCGATCTCCCTGGCCGCCCCGAGCCGTGTCGCGTTCGCCGGCGTGTCGCGCGGATGGGCGTCGATAACGCTTTCACCCCGCATCCCGGGGACCGAGCCTCGAAGCGTCCGGAGACCGCGGACGGCCGGCGCGTCCGCAAGCGTCCGCGCCGCACCGGTCCGGTGGAGCCGACCGTCGACCGGGTCGGTCGGGCTGTAGTGTCGGCCGAGGCCCTGTGCCCCGTCCCAGTAGTTGCCCTCGCCGCCGTGGCTCCAAACTCGAAGCGGCCCGCTCGTCGCCCGAACGTGGTGTTCGTTGTCGACGACGTCGTTACGGACGACCACGCTCGTCGGGAAGATCGACGATGCTCGGAACCCGACCTCGTTGTTCACGACGGTGTTATCGGCGTACAACGAGTTTTGGGCGCTCGTCCGGATCGCCTGACTCGTCCCGGCGACGACGTTCTCGCCGATGTAGGCGTCCGACCCGCTCGTCGAGATCCCCTGTTCGGTGTCGACGATGACGTTGTCCGCGATGGCGATCCCGGACGGACTTGTCATGATCACGACCCCCGAGAGCGCCTGCCCGGCCGCACAGTTGTCCACGAACAGCGCGTCGGAGGTGTACATGAAGTGAGTCCCGAACCGTCCGTCGATGAAGCGGTTGTCCCGAACCGTGATCCCACTCGCCCGGTGGGTGTAAACGCCGTCACGGCCGCCTTCGAACGTCGAGCGTTGTACGATTGCGGGCGAGCGAATCGCGGTGACTCCCATGAACCCGTCCTCCCATTGGTCCGTTCCGTCGACCCGAACGCCGTCGACGACCGTCCGCTCCGTGTCCCTGAGAACGATCCCCGAAGCCGGCGTCTCGATATCGACACCGGTGACGAGCAACTGATCGACGCTGTCGGCGGTGATTCCGGCATCGGCATAGCCGTAGGCCTCCTCCGTGTGACGATCCCACTCCTCGGCGTCGCTGTTCGGCGACTCGTCCGTGCGCAACGAGTCGCCGACGCCCTCGACCGAGAGGCCCGAAATCGCGACGTCGTCCGCCGTGACCGTGACGACAGTGCCGTTTCCGTCGCCGACGACGGTCGCGCCCTCCCCACGGATCGTTATCGACTCGTCCACGTCGACCGGTCCTTCGTAGGACCCCGGAGGTAACTCGATCGTCGTGTTCGGTTCCGCCCCGGCGACGGCGGCACCGAGCGTCGGTTCGTCCTCGCCGACGACGGTTCCGACCGGCCGATCGAGCAACGTCGTAACCTCCTCGACCGTTTCGTCGGCGTCGGTCTCCTGGATATCGACCCGATCGCGCGCGGCCGTCCCGTTCGATCGCGGAGCGTCGAAGCGCTCCCGCTCTGCCCACTCGACGACATCGCCGCCGTGTGTCGCGGCGAAAGAGACGGCCTGTTCGCGCTTCTCGAACACCATCGGTGTCGCCCCTGACGGCGTTCGAGCGGCACTGTCGACGACAAAGAAGGCGTCAGCAGCCGGAAGCCACTCGTCGGTGTGCTCCCCGATCGGATATCCCGACCCGTCCAACGCAGGGTCGGCCGGCACGCGCTCGACGTACACCTGCCGTGGGTAGCCGAACTGCCGGACGACGAGCGGGTCCCCAACTTCGGACGCGGCCAGGCCGACCCCCCTGTAGCCGACGACGTACGGGAACTGAGAGTACGAGACTTGCGCACGCGGAACGAACCGATCCTCGCCCAGGGCGCGTTGCTCTTCGAGCGTCATCCCCATCGCGACCGTCCGGTCGAAATCCGCTGGCTCGTCGGCGAAGACCGCCGGTGAGGCGACGAACGATCCGACACTCACGAGGATAAACAGGGAACAGACGAACGCGACCGCGACCCGGATCGACATACCCGAATCGAATCGATCGACGGGTATATTGCGTCTGGTGCGCGGGTCGAATCCAACGGCAGGCCGAATTAATCCGAACACGTCCACCGCCCGCTTTCGGCCGTACTCCCCGTGACCCCCTGCCGTACCTTCTTGATACCCCTCCCCGAACTGTGAGTGAGCCGTGATCCCCGAAACCCCGATCCAGGTCGACGCGTGGGCCATCGAGGGCTCGATCACGCTTCTCGTCGTGATCCTCGGCGCCGGACTCGGTACCGGCGTGCTCTTCGTCATCAGCGTCATCGCGTCCGTCCGCCGGGGTGGAACCCAGTTCAGACTCATAACTGTCGCGGTCGGTGCGCTGTTCGTGCGCTCGCTCGTCGGCATCGGGACGGTGTTCGGCGTCGTTCCGATGTGGATCCACCACTTCGTGGAACACAGCCTCGATTTTCTGATCGCAGCGACTGTCCTCTATGCGGTGTACGCCCACGCCCCCGGAGCCTTCCGCGATGAAAACCAACCCTGAGACGGGTCGTTGTCGTCGGGGAAGCACCGAACCGTGTCCTGTCCCCGCCGATACCGGACGCGGCCGTCCCGATATTAACCGTCGGCGCGGACGCCACATCCGGAGCACGTGATCGACCCGCTCGGGCCGACCTTCCCGACGGTCCCCGGGTGGATTCGGACTCCCTATACTACTGCAGGGAAGGGTCTCGCGCGGCTGAACGCGGTTTTCGCCCGGTTGAAAGCGTGTTTCGCACGCGGAGCAGGCGGTGAGCGCCACGTCCCCGAAGGGTGTGCCGACTACTCGAAGTGAACGATACCTCGGAGTCCGTCGCCACTTGGTGGCGCCGCCGTGGCAAAACAACACCGCAACCCCGATGACGGGAGCAACAGCGGCTCGGCGCCGTCCGCGGAACCCCGGGGGATTTCCGACGTGTAGACGAGAACTGCGTTCTCGTCGACGCCAGCAGTCCACCACATCGATGCGGTGGGGCTAGCTGTGCCCGAACGGAACGGTAATCCGGCGATCGGACTGCAAACCGGAAACTTCTCGGCTCGGGACTTCTCCGCAGTAAGGCCGAAGAGAACGTCACTCGTAGTAGCTCACGCGTTCGACCACCTCGGCGAACGCGACGGTCTCGGCGACGTCGGTGATCTCGACGACAACTCGTTCGCCCTGCTCGGTGTCGGGAACGATGACGACGAACCCACGTTCGACGCGCGTGATCCCGTCGCCCTGTTCGCCGATATCCTGTATCTCGACGCGGCGTTGGTCCCCTTCCTCGACCGGCGGTGCCGGCGTCTTGTACTTTTCCGGTTCCGACCGGTCCCTCGAGGATCGATCCGAGGTCGTCTCGGACTCCCGGTCGGACTGCGTCCCGTTCGGCGCGTCCGAGGGAAGGATCGCCACGCGGTACGTCCCACCGGGTTCTATGTCACCGAGTCGGAGTTCCTGATCGGGGACCTCGATGACGTATGAACCGTCCGTTTCCTCGATCTCCGCAGTAAACAAACATTTGAGGCGGTCTGAAATTTCCATGTGATGTCCTCGTAGGCGTCATATATAAGCCAGGATACTTGAGTCTGCTGTCAAGCCCAGCGTGGTCGGTCGGGGTCGGGTCGCGGCCGTCACCACACGAACCGAAACAGCACAACAAACGTCACGTACGCCCCGACCGTCGAGAGGATCGGCACGACGTTCTGCATGACGATCACCCGGCCGGTTGTCGCCGGGTCGAAGAGGTCACCCGCGCTCGGGATGTCCTCGGGTTCCTCCTCGCCGATCTCCGGCGCTTCCTCGCCGGGATTTTCCGCGGTCAACGCGCCGACCGAGACGTTCGTCTCCTCGTCGCCCCTGACGACGTCGGGAAGGGTCGCCGTCCGTGTCGCCCGCCCCCATCCTAACCCCACGATAGAGGTCGTCGCGATTATCACGAACGACGCGGGGATACCGATCGCCGAGAGGCCGATCACGATCGTCGAGGAGATGACCGCGACGACGATCGCCGCGGTCAGCGGCAACTCCGTGATGTCGTTGCCAAGCGTATCGAGCGTCCGGCGGGCGATCGTGAACGCGCCGACGGCGACGGCCGCACACCCGAGAAGGATCATCAGGTCGACGTCGACACCGGCCCCGACGAGCGGGGCGATCGCGTTCGCGATGTTCGACGTTCCCGACGAGAAGGCCATCAGACAGCCAATACTGACGACGATGACGGCCCCTGAAAGTTCCCGAGGGGTGGTGTTCGGCCCCATGACGGGCCGCGGAACAGCGCCGCTGCGATCGATCTCAACCAGGGGGCCGGGCGTCGAGGTGATCGCCACCCAGCGGTTGATTCGTGTATAAAAGTATCGGCCAACCATTCCCGAAACCCAGAAACCGACGATCGGGGCGACGATCCACCAGACGGCGATCTCACCCATCACGACCCAGTTCAGCGCGTCCGTGGCGATGCCGAGCCCAGCGATCGCACCGACCGCAGTCATCGACGTCGAGGCGGGCACCCCGTAGTAGTTTCCGACGAACAACGCCCCACCGATAAAAAACAGCACCACGATGCTGGATTCGATCGTGAACACCCCGGGTTCGGTGACGAGTTCGTTGCCGAGGGTGTCGACGACCTGCCGACCGATCGTCCACCCGCCGATCAGGAAAAAGACCGCCATCAGCGCGGCCGCGCCCGTCTTCGAGATCGCGTTTGCCCCGACCGCGGGGCCGAACGCGGGCCCCGTCGTCGCGCCGCCGATATTGAACCCGACAAAGAGCGCGACGAGGATACCGATGGACAACAAGAGGAGTTCGAACACACCGGTCGAACGGAGCGAGTCGTATTAAACGGCTTGACATCCACTCACCGAACCCTGTCTCCTCTAGGTCGCGTACGGTGCCGTCCGGATCCGGAGACGAACAGATGGGTTTTCCCGTCGTGGGGACGACCGTTCGAGTATGTATCAGCTGACGAAACACATGGGGGGTCGTTATCGATGAACGCGAGCCGGGTGGATTTTTATGTCGATTTTGCCTACGGCGTCGCGATCCTCATCGCGATCACTCTCATCGTCGTCGCCGGAACCGGAATCGGCGTCGCGTTCGGACTCGGCGTACTCGCCTCATACGTTATCCACATCGCCTGGAAGATGGCACGCTTCGATCCCGACTGGATGACGAGGGAAGTCGCGGACAAGGTCGAGGAAACCGTCGGTGACACGGTGAGCAAGGAGGTCGAAAAGACGGTTGGCGATACGGTTGGGAAGGAGGTCGAGAGAACTGTCGGGGACACGGTGAGCAAGGAGGTCGAAAAGACAGTGGGTGATACGGTGAGCAAGGAGGTCGAAAAGACAGTGGGTGATACGGTGAGCAAGGAGGTCGAAAAGACAATGGGTGATACGGTCGGCAAAGAGGTCGAAAAGACCGTCGAGGAGACCGTCGGAGAGACGGTTGAGGAGACGGTCGGTGACAAAGTCGAGGAGACCGTCGAGAAGACCGTTGAGGAGACTGTCGAAGAGACGGTCGGTGACAAAGTCGAGGAGACCGTCGAGAAGACCGTTGAGGAGACTGTCGAAGAGACGGTCGGTGACAAAGTCGAGGAGACCGTTCAAAAGAAAGTCGAGGAGACCGTCGACAAGAGCGCAACGACGGCTGACACGGATGAGACCGGTCAGTAACACGGCTCGAAAGAGTTGAATCCATCTCCGCGAATTCCATCAGTATGAGTCTTGTATCGACCCTTGGACGGTAGGTAGCGTTCAGAACATTCCTGGGGCCTCAACGGCCGATCGACCACTCCGGTATCTCTCCGAGTTGAACCGACGACAACCGACGACCCGCGAGCGGACAAACACCCCCAACGGGAATCATAACGAACTCTCCGGCAGTTAGAGTATAAATGTCCAGCCGCTGTCTAGCGGTTTAATTGTACAGGACGACTCGCAGAGGGTTCGTCACGCCGCCCGAAAGAATCGGTTCAATCGCTGCGCTGTCTGCCGATTTGATTCGTAGAACGTACTCAAATCCGACCGTTTCATACTTTCTCCCCCGGCTCCTCTGGCTCAACGTTCGAGAGACGCATAGCGTTCCCAGTTACACCAAGCTCATCCCCGTGTCGCCAATCACGACAGCGTGAATCACCGTCACAATACCGAACGGCGCTCCGAGAGCAAGCACTATCCTGACTCCGAGGCCCGACCGGATGTTTTGACGGATAACTCCGTTCGATTTCCGTGAGAGACGGTACGGATACGGCAACCGAGTCAAATCATCACTCATAAGCGCAGTATCGGACGTTTCGAGTGCTGAATACAGAGGGTGAACTCAACGCAAATCAACAACTGATCAAACAACAATTAAACGAAACCGAGGAGTACGAAACGTCATGGCAGTGACAGGGGTACCGACCGGAGCGCTGGTCGTCTTCGTGTTGATTGGCGTCGCCTTAGTCCTGTTCGTCTCCGAACTCATCCCAAACGATATTACTGCGATCGGGATCATCTTCGCGCTAGCAGCACTCGAACCGTGGACACAAGTGGGACCGCGAGGTGCCATTTCCGGCTTCGCCAACACGGCGACTATCACCATCGTCGCCATGTACATGCTGAGCGCCGGCATCCATAACACTGGCCTGGTCCAGCGACTCGGTATCCACCTCGCGGATTTTACGAAGGGCAGCGAGAGCCGGGCGCTGATGGCGACGGTCGGGACCACCGGCCCCATCGCCGGCTTCATCAACAACACGCCCGTCGTCGCCGTGTTCATCCCGATGATCTCGGATCTGGCGAAAAGAAGCGGCATCTCCCCCTCGAAACTACTGTTGCCACTGTCCTATGCGGCGATTCTGGGTGGGACGCTAACACTCGTCGGGACGTCGACCAACCTGTTGGCAAGCGAGTTCGCGGCCACCCTCCTCCCCCGCGGCCCCATCGGCATGTTCGAGTTCACCGCCCTCGGTGTGCTCATCCTCATCGTCGGAATCGCCTACCTCATGACAGTCGGTCGGTGGCTCACGCCGGCCCGAGTCCCGGTCGATTCGGATCTCGTCGAGGAGTTCGATCTGGAAAAACATCTCGCGCAGCTTCGGATCAAAGCCGATTCTGCGGTGGTAGACCTCACTCTCGAGGAGCTCGACGAGCGAGCCGAAACCGCCGTGAGGGTCCTGCAGATACGGCGTGACGGTGAAACGTTCGTCGCCACTGACACCGACCAGCGGTTGCAGACTGGTGACACCCTGATCGTACACGGATCACCGCAGGCAGTCAATCGGTTTCGGGAAAACCAGCGGCTCAGCCAACTTATCAGGGCGGAGGTGACAGAAGAGACGTTCGAGGACTCACCCGCATCAGACACCCTCGCCAAGGCGGTCGTGCCTGAGAGCTCACCCTTCGTCGGCCAAACGCCTGCTGAGGCTCACCTCCAAGAGTTTCACCGCACAACCGTCCTGGCAATCCGCCGCGATGGGGAGTTGATACGGACCGGCCTCGAGGAGCTTACGCTCGAAGCAGGCGATATGCTGCTGGTGCAGACAACACGTGATGCAATCCACTACTTCGCGGAAACCATCGACCTCGTCGTGATCGAAGAAGATGCCTTCGACCGACTGATCGAGGGGGACATCGAGGAGATCGCGCCGCTGTCACCGAAGGCGCCGGTTGCGGTTCTCATCGTGGCAGCGGTTATCGGTGCGGCAGCAGTAAATCTCTTGCCGATCGTCATCGCCGCTCTCGGGGGAGTCTTCCTGATGGTCGTCACCGGTTGCCTTTCGCCGCCCGATGCCTACGACGCTGTCTCCTGGAACGTCGTCTTTCTGCTGGCGGGAGTCATACCACTGGGGCTGGCAATGGAGGCGACCGGCGGGGCTGCACTCATCGCGGAGGGACTGGTCGCCACGGACGAGTTCCTCCCGCTGGTTGCCGTGTTACTGTTGTTCTACATCGTAACCGGGCTGTTATCGAACGTCATCACGCCCGTGGCCGCCGTGGTATTGATGATTCCCGTCGCAGTGGACGCGGCGGCACAACTCGGGGCGAACGGCTTTGCCTTCCTGTTGGCCGTGATGTTCGCCTCGGCGACGTCGTTTATGACGCCCGTCGGGTACCAGACGAATTTGATGGTGTATGGCCCCGGCGGCTACGAGTTTACCGACTTCCTGAAACTCGGCGGTCCCTTACAGCTCGTGCTCGCGCTTGTGACGAGTGTTAGTATCGCTATCGTCTGGGGAGTTCACTGACGATGTGATACGCGTATCATCCGACGACGGCGAACCGTCTTGGGACGGACGCGCGTCGTATCCACACGAGTAGCTGAACTCGACAGAGACACTATTTCCGGCAGACATCGTTCCCGACCCGACCCATCCTCATCGATTGTTGTGAGAAATCTGGCGTCAAGAGGGGGGATACTACGGACGAATTCGTCCCATCGATGGACCGCAAACGAAAGGTCGGATTTATTTTGAGTCCGATTTTTCTCCGGACAGTTCGGGCAGCCACGTATCGGCCCAATCAAGATGAAAAAAGAACATTAATGGCTAAACGCACGTAATGTCTTGTCCGCGATTCCCGTCCGCGAAAAGAGCGTCACCGCATCACCTGGTAGAATCTCCGTGTTTCCATCAGGGGTGATTCCCTCCTTTCCATCTTCTCGATCAATCGAGATGATCAACAGATCTTCCGTGATGTATCCGTGCTCGGTCGCTTCCTGTACCGTTTTTTCCGCGATCGGTGCGTCGTCATCAACGGGGAGTTCGATCAAATCGGCATCGTCACTCAAATCAGCGATCCCCGTTACGGGCAGTTGGGTATTCACCTGGTGGGGGCCAAACTGAACATACGGTTGGATATGCTCCCGATGGAACAGACCCTCGTCCTCAATGTCGATTCCGAGCGCCGTGATCTCCTGGGCGATCCGCCGAATGTCACCGGTATCAGAGCCCACGACTGTCACGTGCAGATTCTTTTCGCCGGTCATTACCTCCCGAACATCGATGACTCCGGGGATGTCAAGTATCCGCTGGGCGTATCGGTTGCGATCAGTCGCCGCAGCGGTACACAAAAAGAGGTTGGTCAGTCGCCTGTCGAGCTTCTCGTAATTGATCTGAGCGTGGTAACCCTCAATGACTCCCTCGTCCTCGAGCCGACGAATTCGATTCCGAATCGTTGGTGCCGAGACATCAACCTCTTTAGCGATGTCGGGCGCAGATACATGCCGAGCGCCCTCCGTGAGTCGGTAAATGATTCGTTTGTCGATCTCATCGATTTGAACGCTCATACTAGTATCTAATTTCGGATTCAGTAATAATATGTTGTGTATTTTTGTACGCGTTCGAGAACGTGTGTGCCATCGGATGTGTGACCATCGTATTACCAATTCTCCTCCGGAAAACTCCGCTCCTTCCACGTGTAACAGGTATTAAACGAATACAAAATATGTGTGGGTATTTTTTGTAGTCGGTAGAATGAGGGGTCTTTTTTATTATCGGGGAATAGGAATTCGTATGACCCCCAACGACCGAGCGTTACTGTCTCACGTTTTGCTTCCTGTCGCTAATGAGAAAGACGCCCTCGCTACAGCAACTCAGCTTGAGCCGTACCGACCAGAACGGGTGACCGCACTTCACGTGGTCGAGAAGGGTGAAGGCGTTCCGGATAAGACACCCGTCGAACAATCCGAAGAATTGGCGGCGGAGTCGTTTGCTGCGGTTCGGACTGTGTTTCCTGACGCTGACGAACACACGGCCTATGGTCGAGATATCGTGGCAAAAATCTCCGAGGCCGCTGACGAAGTTGATGCAAGCGCTGTCGCCTATCGTTCCCGCGATGGCAGCAGAATTTTACACTTTCTCTCCGGCGATCTCTCGTTGAAACTGGTGACGAAGTCCGATCGTCCTGTGATCGCGCTCCCACGTGAGGAGTAACACGGATGAGTGACGAGGAACTCGCCAAAGACCTTGGCTTAGTGTCGGCTATGACGATCGGGATCGGGACGATGATCGGTGCCGGTATCTTCGTCCTTCCCGGCGTCGCCGCGAACGCCGCAGGGCCCGTCGTCGTCGTCTCGTTCATGATCGGTGGGATGATTGCTATGGTGAACGCGTTATCGGTGTCCGAGCTCGGAACCGCGATGCCGAAAGCTGGCGGCGGATACTACTACATCAACAAGTCGCTCGGGCCGATGTTCGGATCCATCGCCGGGATGGGTGATTGGATGGGACTGGCCTTCGCATCCGCGTTCTACTGCATCGGGTTCGGCCAATATCTTGCCGTCTTCGTCGGACTCCCCGCGATTGCATTTCTCAACCCGATTCAGTTGGGTGCACTTCTTGCGGGAATTATCTTCGTCGCCATCAACTACATCGGTGCCAAAGAGACCGGTGGCATACAGAACATTATCGTCTTTCTTTTGCTTTCGATCCTCACAGCGTTCGCTATTGCAGGGTTTCTCTCGTTCGATTATGCCACACTCGCCGGTGAGGACGGACTTGCACCGTTCGGTACCAGTGCGGTCTTGCCAGCGACCGCACTCGTGTTCGTCTCCTTTCTTGGGTACGCAAAGATCGCCACCGTCGCCGAAGAGCTGAAAAATCCCGGTCGGAATCTTCCGATCGCTATTATCGGAAGCGTCGGGATCGTCACGGTCATTTACGCGATTCTCGTAACGACTATGCTCGGGGTTATTCCGTGGACAGAGCTCAGCCAGGATGCGCCAGTTGCACAGGCTGCGGGGGCCGCATTTCCGTCGTCGATCGGGCCAATCGGTGGTGTCGCCGCCGCTGCTGCCGGTGTGATGACTGTCGGTGCGCTCTTGGCGACAGCTTCCTCAGCGAACGCGTCGATTCTCGCGTCAGCGCGGATTAATTTCGCTATGGGTCGAGACAAGATCGTCACTAACTGGCTCAACGAGATTCATCCCAACTTTGCAACACCGTATCGATCGATTCTCGTGACTGGTGGCCTTATCATCGTGTTCATCGCGTTCTTGGGGCGGGATATTGCGGTCCTCGCGAAAGCAGCCAGCGTTCTTCACCTCATCGTGTACGCGCTCATGAATGCAGCCCTCATCGTCTTTCGAGAGGCAGATGTTCCTGAGTACGACCCGGATTTCACAGTCCCGTTGTATCCCATCACCCCGATACTCGGCATAGTCCTGTCGCTTGGGCTCGTTGCGTTCATGGATGGGTTAGAGATCGCTCTCTCTGGGGTGTTTGTTCTTGCATCCGTGCTGTGGTATTTCGTGTACGCCCGGAATAAAACGTCTCAACAGGGAGTGCTCTCGAACTATATCCGAAGCCACGAGGAAGAACTCCCCGATCGAGTCGTTGACGCTGCTGATGCAGTTGAACCAACCGGAAACGAAGGCCCAACGATCATGGTGGCGGTAGCGAATCCACGAACGGAAAGCGCGCTGATAACGCTGGCGGGCGCGGTGGCTCAACACAAAAACGGGCGGGTACTTGCTGCGCATATCGTGACCGTCCCGGATCAAACATCACTTGAGACAGCGTCCAAGAACAGGGCCCGACTCGAAACCTCATCGGACAAGCTTCTTACTGCAGCAAAAGAAGACGCAGAGAAATTCGATGTTCCGATCGAAACGAAAACGATTCTCTCCCACCGAGGGATCGCGGAAGTGTTCGATGCTGCACGGACGAACGACGCCGACACGGTCGTGATGGGATACGGTGGTGCACAGTTTGCGGGTGGCCGTGCTGAAACCACATTGGATGAGCTCACACAGGATCTTCCCTGTGATTTCCTCGTGTTGGACGGACAGGAGCTTGATCTCTCTGATGTACTTGTTCCGACTGCAGGGGGGCCGTCGTCCGATCTGTCCGCAGAGGTCGCCCGTGCGCTCCGAGATACGATCGGTGTGGATGTGTCACTCTTGCACATTGTCGAGCCGGGTGAAGAGGCAACTGGTCGCGAATTTCTGTCCGATTGGGCAGCGGGCCATCAGTTAGAAGATGCAGAGCTACGCATCGAAACGGGCGACGTAGAGACGCTGATCGGACAGATCGGGTCCGAGTATAGTCTCGTGATTATTGGAGCGACCGAGCGAGGCTTGCTTTCACGGATCGTACGTGGATCGCTTGTGTTCGATACAATTGAGACGCTTGAGACGCCCGTGATACTGTCCGAACGGCCATCGTCTCGGTCACTACGGGAGCGGCTATTCGGTCGTCGATAATGTTGGGTCCGGTCGTCTGCTTCTCTGTTACCGATTGAGAGGCCCTACAACTGTTCACGGTGTGTTGTTTTCAACCGAAACAAGAACGTGCTCAAAAAGGCCTCGCTGGCAGCTCTCAACGGCCGATTGATCTCCTCGGTGTCTCCGTGTTGAATCCACGACTCCCAAGCAGACACGTACCCTCGATACGAACCATCACGAACTCCTGTTGAGTTGATCATACCTCAGCGTCAATCCCGCTGTGAGAACGTGTACATCCCCTTGAAACTCCAAACACGACAAAAGTACACCACACCCGACAGTCATTCTTTCAGCAGTTTCGAGGCGGAGCCCCCGGCCTCAAGGAGCGAGGACTTCCGATTGATCGGAAGCACGAAGCGAGTAGGCCGGGGAGGACAGCGAGGCGCG
>CAZOFL010000035.1:0-19860 GCA_964579035.1 uncultured Natronomonas sp.
CTCTTCGTCCACCACCCCACGTTCACCGTCGAGTTGTTCGTCCGCGGGACCGAGGCCGCCCGGAGTCGGGCCCTCGATGGATCGGGCGAGCTGCGGACCGACGCACTCGCCGACGGGAGCGTCTACCACGCGCCGACGACGTTTCAACTCAAGGCGATGCTGTATCACGCAGGCTTCGTCGTCGAGCGCGGCGCGGAGCCGAACCGGCTGGAGCCGACGACCGACCGGTGGGCGCTGCGGGAGCCGGTGTCGGTCGGTACGGGCGGATCGGCGGCGGAGAACCGGTAGCGTCGGCGCCGATCGACCGCCTCGATTTTTATCGCACTCGCGCGTGAGGATCGGTATGGACGACGAACTCCCGGAGCCGGGGATCACGGGCCGACGGACGTTCCGGGTCGAATCGGACCACACGACGAACCTCTTCGGCGAGCAGGACGAGCCGCCCGGACTCCCCGCGGCCACGGACGCGACGGCGGGGGAGTCGGTTCGCGTGCTCGGGACGCCACACCTTCTCGCGGTGGTCGAGTTCCTCGGGCGTGAGTCGCTTCGGGGACAACTCCCCGCCGGCACCGGTGTCGCCGGGATCGACGCCGAGGTGCGACACCGCCGGGCCGTCCCCGTCGGAACCGACGTGCTCGCCGAGACCGAACTGACGGACGTGACGGACCGGACGCTTACCGTCGAGGGTCGAGTGGTTCTCGAGGGTTCGGGCGAACTAATCGGGGCGGTGACGAACCGTCTCCGGGTCGTCCGCCGCGACGATTTCACCGACCGGATCGCTACGGAGTGAGTCGGGGGCGGTCAGTCCCGGAGTATCAAGCCCCTCGAACCCGTACATGAACTATGGATCGAAACGACGTGCGCCGCGCGTGGGACACGATCTCGGAGACGTACGCCCGCAGACGCGACCCCGACGGCTCCGACGCCGCCCTGATCGACGACCTGCTCGCGGCGCTTCCCCCGGACCCCGATGTCCTCGATATCGGCTGTGGCGACGGCGCACGGACGCTCGCGAACCTCCCTTCGGGGAGCGTCGGGCTCGATATCTCCCGGCGGGGGCTGGACCTCGCAACCGAGACGGTTCCCGGATCGCGTCTCGTCCACGGCGATATGACCGAACTCCCGTTCGCCGCCGACTCCTTCGACGCGATCACGGCGTACCACGCGGTGTTTCACGTTCCAAGGGAGCGTCACCCGACGGTGTACGGGGAGTTCGCACGCGCCCTTCGGCCCGGCGGGCGGCTGTTGATGACGCTGCCGAGCGGGCGCTTCGAGACGACCCGTCGCGGGTGGATGGGCGGGCGAATGTTCTTTTCGGCCCCCGGGCGCGACCGGACGCTCGAGTCGCTGCGAGCGGCCGGGTTCTCCGAGCTTCGGACCGAGACGGCGACCGATCCCCTCGGCAGCAGCACGGAGTTCGTTTTCGCCCGCCATGCGTGATGAGATGCCCGCCGACGTCCGGGCGAGCCTCGGGCAACTCCTCTCGAACGCCCGGCAATTAGCACGGGAGGGCGACGCCGACACCGCGGGGTCGCTGCTCGAAACCGCCTCGACGGTCGCCGAAAACAAACTTCCGGACGGCGACCGGCGCGAGCGGCTTCTGCTCGGCTGCTCGGCCGCCCGCGAGGCGCTTCCGGACGGCGACCTCGCCGCCGCGTACGTCGAAGCGATGGAACGTCGACTCCCCGATCGGTGATCAAAGAAACGCCCGCTCGCCGGCGACGCCGACGGTGTCGGCGAACACGTGGATCGCCGGGACGACGGTCCCGACCGGTCCGCGGTTGAACTCTCCGAACAGCTCCCGGAGCTCGGCGATCGCATCGTCGTCGATTCCTCCGGGAAGCGTCTCGGGATCGACTTGCGGCACGTACGGGAGCGATTCGACGTAGCTTTCGATCGCCGTCCGGGCCGCCGCGCAGCCGTCGGCGAACCCGTCGTCCCGCAGCGCCGGCTCGAGGTCGGCCCAGGCGGGATCGAGGTACCCCGGCAACTGTGCCGGACACCGGTAGATGCTCGGCAAGCCACCGTCGAGAGCGTGAAACGACCGGATCGATTCGACCGTCGGCGCGATTTCGGCCGGTGGGTCATCGAGCGCCGCAAGCGTCGGTGGCGTTCCGCGTCCGCGGTCGAGATGGGGCGGAAACGGTTCGGTCGCCGCCGGAGTGTCCTCCGGTTCGGTGCCGACCGGCTCGTCGGACAGCGACCGATCGACGAGTTCGAAGAAGACGGCGAGCCTCGGCGCCACCACGTCGAACGTCGCGAGTTGGCCGCGGAGCTCGGCGTACTCGGCGGGTTCGACGGCGAGGGCCCCGCCGCGGTAGCTCGGGAGGTCGTGATCCGCCCCGACAGCCGAGAGGACCGAATCGCGACACACGACGGAAACGCGGCCGAACTGCCGGGTCTGGAACGCCGGCTTTACTGCGCCCAGACGTGACGGAGGAGTTCGGGGTGGTTCGCCATCGTCGTCCGGAAGATCCAGTTGACGATCGGTGCCCTGAACGTGTGCCTGATATCGTCGTAGAGCCCGCGTTTCCAGCCCGCGGCGTCCTCGACGTATAGCTGTGCTGTCGTGTCCATGCTCCGATGCCAGACGGCACTCGATAAAAAACCCCTCCGCGCCCGCACCAACCCGTCGTTTACGACGCGGCGGACGCCATCACCCGTCGGCCGACGACGCCCGGTAGCGCCTGCTCACCGCTCGCCAGTGTCCGGAGCGAACTCGATGGAGGGTCGCGATGGCCGGCACGAGCGCTTCGAACAACAACGCGAGATAGAGGCCGACGACGCCGACTGCCGTGACGGAGCCGATGGCGGCCGCCGGCAACGAGAAGACGTACAGCCCGACGAGTGCGGCGTAAAACGGAATCCGCGTATCGCCAGCACCGCGGAGCACGCCGGTTGCGGAGGCCTTGATCGCGAGGGCGATCGCGCTGATCGCGGCGATACGGACGAACCTCGTCGCTGCGTCGACCTCCGCGGGCTCGACGAACACCCCGGCGATCGGGCGTGCGAACACGAGGACGGTCGCCGTCGTCAGGAGGCTGATCGCCGCCGACAGCCGGACGATCGCAGCGCCGTACGCCGTCGCTTCGGCCTCGTCGTCGGCCCCGAGTCGCTGGCCCACAAGCGTACTCGCCGCGATCGAGAACCCCCACGAGATACAGTCCATGAGCGCACGGATGCGCCGCGCGGCCGCGTACGCCGCGACGACGACCGGGCCGAACGTCGCCGCGACCGCCAACAGCGGGAACGTCACGATCCCCTCGGCCAGTCGGCGGCCGACGAGGGGGGCCGACACCGACACCAGATCGGATAGCGTTCCGGCGTCGACGTGTGGCCGATCGCGGCGCAACGGGACGGGCAGGCCGCCGCGACCGCCGTACGATCGGCCGACCATGCCGGGAACGAACGCGAGTGTGACGGCGGCGACCGAGAGGGCGGTTCCGATCGCCGCGCCGGCGACGCCGAGTCCGAGTCCGAAGATCAGCGCCGCCGAGAGGAGGATGTTGAGGAGCGCGCCGACGCTCCGGATGACCATCGGCGTGAGGGTGTCACCGACGGCCGCGTACGTCCGGCTGGCGATCATGTTGAGAAACTCGAACGGGAGTCCGAGCGCCGCGATCGACAGATACACCGCACCGTGGCCGACGGCTGCGGGGCCTGCGTCACCGCCCACGAGCGAAACGAGCGGTTCGGCACCGAGCGCGAACCCGGCCGCCACGGGGACGGAGACGACAACCGAGAGGAGGACGCTCTGTTTTACCACGAGCGATCCCTGTCGGGTGTCGCCGGCCCCGTACCGTTGGGAGACGAGCGCGACGGTACCGCCGGCCAACGCGATCGCGACGAACTTCCCGAGCAGCCAGAACGCGCCGGCGAACGCCAACCCCGCGACGGCGGCCGAGCCGAGCGCGATCCCCACGAACGCCAAATCAACCGCCTGCTTCGACATTATAGCGAAGCCGGTGACGATCCGAGGCCAGGCGAGCTTCGTCACCGGGCCCAGCCGGCGCGCTTCGATGACACCGGCACGTTCGAGGGTGGCGCCGATCCGATTCACACAGGTCCCTCGGATCCGTGCTCGTTTGTCGGTGTCGACTCCGGCCGAACACGCTGGTGGGTGACTACGAGGTCGCACTCCGGACGCCGACTCCTCGGTTGAAACGGCAACGACTGGCGCCCTGTGGTCTGCTCAGTCGGCCGCCGCGATAGGCCGATCGCTGACGTCTTCCACGGTCCCGAACTCGCCGTGGTCCTGTTTGAAGGCAAACCGGTCGCGCCAGACGAAGTAGACGTACGGCGTCTTCGCCACGACGTCCAGATACGCGATGATCATCGCGGTTCCGAGCACGGAGACGGTTCCGAAGCCGGCCGGGCTGAGGATCCAGATGAGCGGGTATGCGAGCCACAGCAAGCCGACGTGGTTCTGCAGCACTTTGAACAGCCGGCGGCGGCGCGGGTGATCGTCGACGTACTTCGGGAAGACGAAGTACAGCACCACGAGCAACGAGAGGTGGAACACCCCGGAGATACCGAATCCGACCCAGGTGGCGACCCCGACGGACAGCGTCGCCCACAGTCCGACGAGGATCATCCCCGCGTCGGCGGCGGCGGCACCGACGATCCACTTCCGTGGCGCGCCGGCGACGTACCCCACGTAGCCGACGAGGATCGGGGTCGTGAGCAGCCAATCGATGTACCGGAACAGGTACACCTCGTTGTCACCGACCGAAACGACGCCGACGCCGAGGGCCATGAAAACGTACGAGACGGCGGCGACGGCCGGAATAGCGAGCAACCACGCGAACCCGCCCTCGGTGCTGTCGGCCTCCGAGTTGAGCAGCGCGAGCGCGATCCCGATGCCGACGAGCAGGCCGACGACGGTTATCGCGTAGCTGATCGCTATCGCGGAGAAGCCGGCGATCTCGGCGCCGCTCATCGGTCACCACCGTCCGTGAGGGCCGCGGCGTTTCCACCGGGTTCGACCCCCGCCTCGGCGCCGCCGATCTCGAAGGTGTCCAGCTCCGTCGCCAGATCATCGGCGTTGCGGTCGAACTCCGCGAACGCTTTCCGCATCCGTTCGACGATGTCACGCTGACCGTCGATCGACTCGGTCACGTCCCCGGCGATCGACTCAACGTCGGTGCTCGTGTCCGCCGCCTCCTCGACGGCGGCGGCGGTCCGTTGGACCGTCTCTGCTTGCTCGGAGGTCGCGTTGTCGATCTCGCGGACCCCGTCGTCGATGTCGTCGACGGCCCCGACGATCGTATCGAGCTCCTCGAGGGCCGACTCGACGGTCTCGGCGCCACGACCGACCCGCTGTCTGGTCGTTCGGACCGACGCCGTCGCCTCGTCGGTCTCCTCCCGGAGCTGTTCTATCATCTCGGTGATCTCCTCGGCGTGCTGGCGGGTCTCGTCGGCGAGGCCTTTGACCTCGTCGGCGACGACCGTGAACCCGTCGCCGGCGCTGCCGTTGTCGTCGCCGGTGTCCGCACGGGCGGCTTCGATCGAGGCGTTCAACGCGAGGATGTTCGTCTGATCGGCGATCTCGTTGATGACGCCGGCAATGTCGGTGATCTCCTCGGTCGTTTCGGTCAGCGATTCGATCCGCTCGACGGTCCGGACCGTCTCCTCCTCGATTTGCTCCATCTCCCCGATGGCCTCCTCCGCGGCCTCCTGTGCGTCCCGCGTCGCTGCGGCGGCCTCCGAACTGGTCGTCGCAAGCGTATCGGTCGTCGCGGCGATCTCCTCCGCGGTCGCGGATGCCGACTCGATCTCGCCCGTCGTCGACTCCAGTTCCTGTCGCTGGGTGCTCGCGATATCCGTGATCTCGTCGGCCGCGGCGACGGCGGCCTCGACCTCGATTTCGGCGTCGTCGCTCAGCGACTGAAGCTTTTCATTGTCGCTTTCGATCCGGCCGGCGAACGCCTCGACGGAGCCGAGCGTCGTCTCTAAGTCGTCGAGCATCCCGTTGAACGCCTCCCCGATGAGCGCCATTGACTCGTGTCGCTCGTCGACGGCGACCCGCTGGGTGAGATCGCCGTCGGAGGCCGCCTGCATCGTCCGGGCGTACCGTTCGGCAACCTCGCGGTACTCCGCCGTGAGCTCGTTCGCCTCCGTCTGTGCGCGCTCGGCGTCCTCGCGCAGTTCGGTCGCGGTTTCGATCTCCTCGGCGAGCGACCGCCGCATCGCATCGACCGCCCGGAAAAGCTCGCCGAACTCGTCGTCGCGGCTCGTGGGCAACCGCGTATCGAGTTTGCCGTCGGCGATCGCCTCCGTCCGCTTTTGTAACTCGTTGACCGAGGCGATAGTACTCGTCCCCGTGACCGAACCGAGTGCTAAAAGCGCCGCCCACGTCATTGCGACCGTGGCGGTAACGCTCGCGGTCACGAGTCCGACGACGGTGATCGCTCCCCCTGTTATCGCGTATCCACACAACATTTTCACACCGTACGACCCGCGTATCGGAGTTGACATGCCCGAGTGTAGGTGGATACGAAATATAGTTCCGGAACAGATTCTCCGAGGAGTTACTGAAGCTGAATCGACGAACACATTTTTATTACTCGATAACAGGAAGTAGACGTGCTTAGATTGCCGGTTTTCGGGTATAGCCGGACGGCCCGTGGGCGGTCCCGATCGGTGCCGACGTACGCTTCGGTTCCCCGTGGTTTGACGGGAGTCGGAGGGGAGTCCCTGTTCAACGCCCGTTCAACTGCGTGTGCGGCCCGACGACGGCGCTGGACAGTGTCAGCGATTCGACGTCCGTGTCCTGATCGATTATCGACCGTCGCAACTCGCTGCCACGGATCGTCGCCCCCGGGAAGACGACGCTGGATTCGAGTGTTGCGTCCGTCACCGTCGCTCCCTCCATGACGTGGACGTTTCCGGCCAGTTCCGAGCGCTCGACCGACGCGGACGGACTGACGTAGTTGTCCCCGCCGAGCCGCCAGGAGACGGCGTCGAGGTAGCTACCCGGCGTCCCGATATCGAACCACGCCTCCTCGAACGTGAACGCGCGGACGGTGTCGCGCTCCTGGAGCCACTGGATGAACCACCCCGGTTCGTCCGGGTTGTTCTCCCCCGACAGATAGGCCCCGAAAAGCGGGAGCGTTTCGCCGGGGATCGCATAGCAGGCGACCGACACGAGCGTGCTCTTCGGGGTATCTGGCTTTTCCTGAAACCCAACGACAGCGTCCGAACCGTCCAGCTCGATGAGCCCGTACGACGAGGCCCGTTCGTAGGATCCGATGTCGTGGGCGGC
This sequence comes from uncultured Natronomonas sp., assembly GCA_964579035.1. GTDB lineage: Archaea > Halobacteriota > Halobacteria > Halobacteriales > Haloarculaceae > Natronomonas. The sequence goes on from CAZOFL010000035.1 coordinate 7,265, forward strand.
GATGGTCGGATCGCCCGTCGCCTCGAACGCGTCCAGAAACTCACCGAGGGCGAAATTCATCAGGTTATCACCGGCGAGTATCAGGGTATCGTCGCTCAGTCCCTCCCGCTCGACGAGCTGTCCGATCGCGCTGACGACGCCGGGTTTCTCCGACTCCGATCCCGCGTTCTCGACGGTCAATCGTGGCTTCGTGTAGGATTTCTCCGAGAGGTACGCCTTGAACTCCTGTTCGAACCGCCGGTTCGTCGAGACGAACACGTCATCGATTCGCGGTTCGGCCTCCAGCGCGTCGAACACCGTCCCGATCACGGTCGAGTCGCCGATCGGCAACAGCATCTTCGGACGATGTCTGGTGATCGGCCACAGCCGCGTTGCATATCCGCCAGCGAGCACGATAGCGTCCATCGCGTTCGAATACGGCGTTACGCTGAATAGTTATAGATGTATTACACACGCAGGGCGGTAGTGATTGATAAATTACTCTTTATCGAAGTCAAACGTATTCCAAAAAATGAATTTCACGATATCGTCAGTTTAACCGGCTTATCTGGTAGGATATCGATGGTTGGTGGTTATTAACAAAGATGTATATGAACAAACATACCCACGCGTTCACCGCAACGATCATGACCGAACACAACATCGAACGGTTCGGAGACCTCAGCTACGATTCGGAGACGGGTGCCTACCAGTTTTATTACGACCGGGAGTCTCCGGGACCGCTGAGCCAAACCGTCGCACACGTCACGACGCTTTTGAGTGACGGGGGTCCGGAGTCCGGTCAGCCGCTCTCGAACTCTATCGATCCTGATTCGCTCGATCGGTTGTTCACGGCCGATCCATCGAGAAATCACTGTAACGACCATCTCACCTTCACACACCGGAACTGTATGATCACCGTCCACCGCAGCGGACGCATCGTCGTTTATCCGCCATCGCCAATGGAGCGTCCGGCCGTTGGGGATCAGTGACACGAGGCGAGCGAGGCGCCGTCTACCCGCGGGGCGGCGCCACGCCGAGGTGGCCACCGTCCTGTCTCAGGAGATCGGATCGGGCCGAACGTAGTTGTCCTCCCAGCGACGACGCTTTTGAATGGCTGTTTCCCCACGCTCCGTCAGTTCGTAGTAGTTGGTTCGTCGATCGATCTCTCCCTGGTCGAGGTACCCCTGTTCGACCAGCGTGTCGAGGTTTGGATACAGACGACCGTGTGTGATTCGATCGATCGATTTCCCCAGCTCGGACTTGATCTGCTGACCCGAGGGGCGATCTAGCCCCGCTGCGACGTACAGCATGTCCCGTTGAAAGGCGGTGAGATCGAACATACATCTCCTTGGGAACCCCACGGTATTTTGTTAGTAATGAGAAAACTGTCTCGCCGAAATACTGATCCGAACTAACGGTTTTCGAGCCAAAGTAACGCGGACATACATCGGATATCATCCCGGATTACCGCGATCAGGTTCGGGGGACCACTACGGACGGATGCTGGCGACGAAGACGAGCGCGAAGAGGCTGACCACGGTCCAGAACACGGCTGGTACCGCGGCTAACGGTCCGATTCCGGTCAGTCCGATCGCGACGACCGCGACGACGGTGAGCGCGACGGGCATCGCGACCCACCTGCCGTCGTCGGAGAGTCCCGTCTCTGCGGGTTCGGTCGCTTCGGTCGATTGATCGGCCACAGCGTCAACGTCGGTCGGTTCCGATCCGTCAGCTTCCCGGAGATACGGTTCCAACTGCGTCGTGTCCCGAAGCGTGACGATCCCGCGGTTCTTTTCGAAATCCACGACGCCGAAATCGTCCATTTTCGGGAGATGACACTGATAAAGCCCGATATAGACTCGCTTTCGCTGGCTCGAGGAGAGCTGTACCACGTCGATATCGTTCTCGAGCGCGGCGATGTGCTCTGCGAGACTGCTCAGCTGTATCTGCTCGTCTTCTTGATCCTGCAGAAAGCGTATGACGCGCCGTCGTCGCTCGTTTTTCAACAGCTCGAATATCTCCCCGACGTCAAGTTCCTCCTCGGAGTTACGTTTCGTTCCCGGGAGATCATCGAACTGGTCGGCGTCGATCCACGCCTCGGAACCGGCGTCTTCGGAGGAAGGTTCGTTCGGGGATAGTTCGACGGATCCGTCCGTGTCCTCACTCATCATACTATCCGTAAACATTCTTCAATGCCCTTGTTAGTAGCTTCCTGTGTTTGAGATGGAACTGATTACCGAAGGTTAAACGGACGTTACCCGCCGGTATCTGACGCTCGAACGGACTCAAATCCGACGGACGTCGAACCCCGCCCGCCGCCACCTCGACGCCCTCAGCACACCTTTCGTGTCTATTAGGGTGGTGCCCGCCATCCGTGTTCGAAACGCCTCCGGGTCGAGCGACTCGAACTCGTCGTGATCGGTCGCGACCACGACCGCGTCGGCGTCGGCCGTCGCCGTCTCGATATCGGAGAGATCCAGCGTCGAATCCACGACGTGTGGGTCGTGGATGCTGACGGCCGGCGGACTGACGACGTCCGTTCCCCCGTCCGCTGTCATGGGCGCCCCCTTGGGTTCGGCGTGTTGAAGCTCGCTCGCGAGCCGCAGCCCCGGACTCATTCGGGTATCGCCGACGTTTCCTTTGTATGCGACCCCGAGCACGGCGATTTTCCGTCCCGATAGCCCTTCGAGCTCCTCACGAAGCAGTCCGATCACGTACTCGACCATCCCGTCGTTTACCGCCCTGGCCGTGGGTATGAGATCGAGTTCGTCGGAGCCCTGGCCCAAAAACCACGGGTCGATCGGCAGGCAGTGTCCGCCGACACCCGGCCCAGGCTGGAGGATATCGACGCGGGGGTGACCGTTCGCGAGCTCGATCGCTTCCCGGCTGTCGATGCCGTAATCCCCGGCGAGTCTGGCGATCTCGTTCGCCAGGGCGATGTTCACGTCCCGGAACGTGTTCTGTATCAGCTTCACGAACTCCGCCATCGTCGCGTTCGCCGCCGTCCGGATCTCGCCGTCGACGAACGAATCGTAGAGGCGGACGGCGGACTCGGCGGAAACGGCGTTGACGCCGCCCACGATGCGGTTGTTTTCCCTGAGTTCCGAAATGACGCTCCCCGGGAGGACCGTCTCCGGACAGTGTGCGAGCGAAAAGTCGTTTCCGGCCGAGAGCCCCGACTCCTCGAGGACCGGCCCGAGAACTTCGGTGGTCGTCCCCGGCGGCACCGTCGACTCCAAGATCACGGTGTCACCCCGGCGCAGATGGTCGACGATCGCCCGCCCGGCCGACAGGACGTACTCGAGGTCCGCAGCCTTCGAGGACTCGTCGAACGGCGTCGGGACGCAGACAATGTGATACTTCGCGGCCGTCACTTCGTCCGTTATCTCCAGCTGTCCGGATTCGAGGGCCTGTGTGACGAAGGCCCGCAGTCCGGGCTCCTCGAAGTGAATCTCGCCGTTCCGGAGCTGGGAGCGCACCTCCGGATCGACGTCGTACCCGGACACGACGTGGTCGTAGTTCGCCAGCATCGTCGCCGTCGGGAGACCGATGTACCCCAGCCCGTGGACACAGACGGTGCTCATGAGGGGATCGCCCCCGTGTCGGCCAGCAGTTCCTCGAGGATCCGAGTACTCGCCGTCCCGTCCCCGAACGGGTTCTCCCAGTTCCCAGGGGTGCCGACCATCCGGGAGACGCTGCGGGCGATCTCGTCCGGATCGACACCGCAGAGCTCGTTTGCGCCGACGTCGATCGTCTCCGGCCGTTCGGTGCTGTCCCGCATCGTCACACAGGGCACTCCGAGGATGCAGGCTTCCTCTTGGACGCCGCCGGAATCGGTGAGGATCAGTTCGGAGGCCGCTTCGAGCCGCAGGAAGTCCAGATACTCGACGGGTTCGATCGTCCGAATTCGCTCCGGGACCGCGAGATCGAACCCGTCGACCCGCTCGGCCGCACGCGGATGGATCGGGTAGATCACATCGACGTCGTGTTCGATCGCCGCCCGCTCGGTTCCCCGAAGGACCGATTCGAGTCGGCCCCGGTCGTCGACGTTCTCGGCTCTGTGGGCAGTCATCAAAAAGAACGCCCGCTCGGAGAGTCCGAGATCGGAGAGGATCGTGCTCTTTTCCCTCGCGAGCTGGAGGTTTCGGTCGATCGCGTCGACCACCGTGTTACCCGTGACGGTGATGCGCGAGTCGGGGATTCCCTCATCGCGGAGTTGTTGTCCGCTCCCCGTCGTCGGTGCAAACAGGTACTCCGAGACGTGGTCAGCGACGACCCGGTTCGTCTCCTCCGGCATGTCCCGATCAAAGCTCCGGAGTCCGGCCTCCACGTGGCCGAGATCGACGTCCATCTTGCTCGCGGCGATGGCTCCGGCGAGGACGCTGTTCGTGTCGCCCTGTACGAGCACGGTGTCCGGCTCGATCTCCTCGAGGGCCTCCTCGATACGGATCAGCATCTCACCCGTCTGCTCGCCGTGGGATCCGGAGCCGACTGCGAGGTTGTACTCCGGGTCCGGCAGCTCCAACTGCTCGAAGAACACCGTGTCGAGTTCCTCGGAGTAGTGCTGGCCGGTGTGGAGTATCGAGTACGGGACGTCCAGTCGCTCACAGGCGTGAATGACGGGTGCCAGCTTGATTATTTCCGGGCGTGTCCCGAGGACGAACGCGATTCGCTCGTTCATACGGGTCCTGCCTCTGGTTCGGATAGCGATCGGCGGCTTGGTTCGGTTGCGTGCATGCTAGTTCATCCGAGGAGTTCGGATCGATCTGCCACTCGTGGGTGTCAAACGGAGTGCAGGTATCCGCAGTGCGACGTCCCGTCGGCTTTGTTATGAGTTCCCTCACCCGTCGTACGGTCCTGTTATACGTCCCCAAATCAGCCTCATCGCCGTGTCTTTCACCGAGTCGGTCCGATCGGCACGACCCCGAGACCGCCGCCCGGGAACCTGTCCCGTTAGCAACACGACAACCGGGTTACTATCGATGTAACAATCAGCATCCGAACGGTACACTCGAAAACGAACGGTTAGCTGAAATCGTCAGTAGTGAAAAATTGTGAAGGGATCCGATTTCGATTATCATCCGATAGTACAGTTAGTTCAGGCCACTGAACCGCTCGTCCCCCGGCGTTCAGGGGTTCGACTCGCGCTTGCGGGGCATCGCCGATCCGCCCTCAGGATCATCGGCGAGCGCGGACGGGAACGCGTCATCGGGCGGTACAACCGCCGCGCCGTCGTACACCTGCCGGGTAACTTTTTCCAGGGGGCGGCCCCACCGTGAACGACCCGACCGAGACGGGGAGGGGTCCGGCAACCGTCGGCTCGGGGTCCTCTGAGGCTCCGGCCGATGGCAACTCCACACTCCCCGCGAGGCTGAAGAACTGGCGGCTGTTCTACCACACCGCGACGAATATGAAGCCCCGGCAACTGGCAGGGATCGCCGAACGAAAGCTTCGACACGCGGCCGTCCCACGGCTTCCGGTGGACTTCGACGCCCGGTACGAGCGGCGAATCCCATCGGAGCTGTCGCCGAAGACGCCGCCGGTCGCCGGGAACCTGGAGACCCTCAGACGCTGTCTCTCGGCGAGCGAGCGCGAACGGTACCGGCAGGCGGCATCCGACGCAGCCGACGGACGGTTCAGTTTCATCGGGCGGACGATCGAGTTCGACGACGGGATCGACTGGGATCACGAAAAAATGGATCAGTTCCAGATCGTCTGGCGGCTGAAGCTCCAATCGTTTCAACATCTCGAGTGGCTCGTTCTCGCCGACGAGTTCTCCTCTACGGCACCGTCGATGCGGTCGGCGTTCGAATCACAGATTCCCGCGTGGAACGATGCAAACCCCATCGGCGAGCGGACGTATCTGCGTCGTTCGTGGATTCCACACGCCGTCTCGATGCGGATTCTCAACCTGTGTCGGTACGTCGCCTGGCGCGAACAGGCCGACGCCTCGACCGTCCCCGACGAGTTCTACCGTGTGATCTACAAGAACGCGCTGTTTCTCGAAAATCACGTCGAGTACGAAATCAGCAACAATCACCTGGTGGAAAACGCCATCGCGTTGGTGATGGCCGGCGTTCTCTTCGATGCCCACGACACCGGGTGGACCGAGACCGGGGTCGAACTTCTCGAACGGGTCGGCGAGACGCAGTTCCTGGCCGACGGCGGGCACTTCGAGCGAAGCCCGATGTACCACGTCATGGTGCTTCGCCGGTACGTGACCGCGATCGATCTCCTCTCGGAGACCGACGTTCGGATAGCGTCCCTCCGGCGAACTGCGGAGCGCGCACTCGGGTTTCTCGCGGAAATATCGAAACCCGACGGCGAAATCCCACTGTTGAACGACGCCGTCCACGGGGAACAGATCGACGCACGCAGCTGTCTCGAATACGGCAATTCCTGCTCGCTCGTTCCGAGCGAGAGTCGCCTGAACCACCCCGACGGTTCCGGGTACCGAGTGATCGAAACCGAGTCCGGGACGCTGCTTATCGACATCGGTCCCGTCGGTCCCCCACACCTGCCGGCACACTCACACAACGATCAGCTGAGCGTTCTCCTCTGGATCGACGGCGAGCAGGTGCTTGCGGACACAGGTGTGTACGATTACGGCGCGAACGAACGCAGACAGTACGCCCGAAGCGTCGAGGCCCACAACACCGCCCAGTACGGTGATCTCGAACCGATCCCCATCGGTGGAAGCTACCTCATGGGCAAACCGACGTCGATCGACATCCTCGATTCGGGCCGGGAGCGAATCGAAGCGCGTTACTCGCGAAGCGCCTTCGGTGACCCGCAGTACGAACACCGACGAACGGTGGTCACTACTCCGACGGGATGGGAAATCACCGACGACGTCCGGTCGGCACAAACGGACGAAGTTACTGTGCGGTATCACTTCGACCCGTCGATCGAGTTGTGCGAAGCGGACGGCTCCGCGGACGAACTCCTCGTCAGACGGGACGGAACCGACGTGGCGAGATTCGGCTTCCACGGATGTGCCGAACTTCGCCCCGTCCAAACGCCGTACTTCGAGCGGTTCGGCGAAGAGCGCATCCGTCAGGCCGTCGAGGTGCGGTCGATCACCGGAACGGAGCTGACGACTCGGATCGACGTGGAGGCGGCCCGGTAGCTCGACACACGAATCGCTCGGCCGACGACCGTTCTCATTCACAACAGGACGGCCGCGAACCGCTCAACCACGATGTAGATCAGGACGATCCACCCGACGAGTTTGAGCAACTGTAGCCGACGCCACCACCCCTCCGTGGATTCACTCGGTGCGAGAATCTCGCTGCTGAGGAGGATCCAAACGAACGAGACGAGAGCGTACGTTCTAATCGAGAAGAGTTCGGCGACCGAGAGCACTATCGGCGCGAGGGCAACGAACACCGCCGAAAGGACGAGAAACGCTCGAAACCGCAACTGTCCCGACTTCGACCATTCGGTCGGACGATTTTTAGACGACCATATCGACATTGTGTTGTTCGTGACCGATACTCTCTACCGAAAACAATAGTAAGCAAGGGCATAAATCCGGTTTGGAACGCGCTACACCTGCGGCGACCACTGCTGTGTGGTCGCGTACGCATTGTGCTACCCGCAGCGTGAACCCCGAGGACTCACCGCACCGTATCGTCCATCGATGGACGCTTAACACGAGCATAACAATACCTGAGAGTGCGGATACCCCACTATGGGTTCTCCAAATAGGGCTCCGGACCGGAGGTGTTGTGATGACGGAATCCCTGCGCAACCCCTGTCCCAAGAGTGTGCAGTGATTTCAGGCCGGCATGCGATCTAATTTAACCAAGTGGATCCCCCTTGTTGGTGTCGTGTTTTTGCTCGTCGCCGTAGCTATCGCGAACGTGATTCCGCCGGCACCTCGGTACGAAATCTCGCTCTACGGCGCGTATCCGCCGTATTTCTGGATAATTTTCCTCGGAGCCACGTTCGCAGGGGCGCTCACGATTCTCCGGTGTGTGAGTCGGCCTGCCGACAGTTCGTGGGTCTTCGGGGTTTGGCTGATGATCCTTTCGAGTGCGTTACTTCTGTTGTTGCCGTTCGCCCGCGGCTACTACATGTACATACGGGGCGATCCCCTGACGCACCTCGGGTACACCATCGACATCCTCAACGCCGGCGAACCGATCGGCAACATATACCCGCCGATACATCTGCTCGCCGTCGCGCTGGCGAGCGCGACCGGCTTTGAGTTGCGAACGATCGCCATGCTCGTCCCGTTCGTCCTCTCGATGCTGTATTTCGGCGGCATGTTCTACTTGGTGTCGTCGATCTTCGAGTCCCGTCGCCGGATTCTGATCGCTCTCCCGTTCGTCCTGCTCCCGATTCTCAGATACGCCCACCCCGAGTTCCGTCCGTTCGGTGTGGCCGTCATGCTGATCCCGGTGTTGTTTTATCTGTTCGTGCGGGGACAGCGGACGAACGCGCCGCAGGTTCGCGTCGCCTTCGTTACCGTCCTCATCGGCGTCATTCTGTATCACCCGCTGACAGGGCTGTTCGTGACCGCCATCTTTGCACTCTGGGTCGCCGGTCGGTACATCCCCTCGATTCAGACGCTCAATTCGAGACCGACACACGTGGTCTCTTTGTCCGCGGTGGTGTTCTTGGCGTGGTACTCGAACTTCACCGAGATCATCCTACGGTTCGACAGCGTCTACGAGTCCCTGTTCGGAGCCGGGGGCGGCGAGACGCCGGCGGACTCGTACTCGCAGACGCTCGAACAGGCATCACCGGCCGTACTCGACCTACTCAGGGTAGCCACGTTCAGGTTCGGAATCGAAGCGTTGCTGTTCTCGCTCGGATTCGTCCTCGTCGGGACGATCGCCTATCTCGCTGTCCGGAGGGAATACCCGGTGGACGTGTACATGCTCGTACTCGGCGGAACGCTCGCGACCTTCAGTTTCGGTGGCCTCGCCTTCTTGCTGTCCGATCTTATCGTTCCGCACTATCGACCGTTCCAGATCGCGAAAATAAGTTCGGCGCTCATCGCTGGACAGCTGTTTTACCTCATGTGGCACCGCTTCGAGTTGGGACGCGATCGATCCGAAATCCGGACGCTAGTCGGCGTCGCGTTGATCGCGACCCTGCTCGTGCTCGCCACGTTTTCGACGGTGGGTGTCCACCACTCGCCCATCGAATCGGAGAGCAACCAGCAAGTGACCGAAATGAAGTTCAGCGGTGCCGCCTGGATCACTGAACACGGCACCGCCACCGACAACGCTCTCAGAGTCGGCGTGCAGAAATATCGCTTCCACAACGCGTTGTACGGGGCAGGGACGACATCCCCTCACTTCCCGAGAGAGAATACGGATGACGCACCGCCTCGTTTCCGCTACGACGAACGGCCGTACGTGGGGGACAACTACGCCGAGGATCAGTACATCCTAGTCGATCATCGCATCCGGATCTTCTACCAGGAAGTGTACCCGAACTACGAGGACCAATGGCGGTACACGCCGGCCGACTTCGAGCGACTCGAGGAGGATCGAACCGTTACCCGCGTCTACGACAACGGTGATTCCACGCAGTATCTGGTTCGTGGCACCGCTGGCTGACACTTTTCCCACCCCGAAGCGTTCTTGATCGTTCGGACGGGGCGGCCCTCATCCCTCGTTGTACCAGACGTCGACGTGGTGGTCGGGCCCATAGGACTTTCCGACGACGTCCGGACGGCCGTTTCCGGTCAGATCGACCGCCCGTGCCTCGTGGGTTTCGACGCCGGTCGCTACGGTCCGTGTTTCGAACTCGCCGTCGCCGCGGTTGACGAACAGGAGGTGTTCCGGGTTGTCGTTCGTTCCGAGTCCCATCTCGGCGACGTAGATATCGGGCCGACCGCTGCCCGAAAAATCGGCCACTTGGAGCGAGTGTGGACAAAAGAGGTCCTCGGCGAGGACGGTCCCGTCCCACTCGGGCCCCTCGAACCACGCTACCCGCCCCGGGTGGGTGCCCAGTTCCGGTGAATCTCCCTCCGAGAGGACGACGTCGAGGTCGCCGTCGCCGTCGAGGTCCGCGACCGCGACCCGCGTTTGGTCCCACCCCGAAACGATCGACTCGCGCTCCCATCCCCGGTCTCGGGGCGAGGCGGGCCGATAGAGGTTCGTCCCGGCGATCAGTTCCGTCGTCCCGTCGCCGTCGATGTCGACGACCGCGATCCCCTCGAGTGTCCGTCCTTCGTCGACGACGTGTAGACATTCCTCGGGCCACGGTGTTCGACGCGGATCGGCGGGGATGTCGTAATAAAACACCGTCTCCGACTCCTGAGAAATTCCCACGACCTCGGGGTCGCCGTCGTCGTCGACGTCAGCCACGGCGAGGTCGTGGTACTTCTCGAAGCTGTCCGTGAGGAGGTGTTCGGTCCACGGCTCGCGGGGATCGTCCGGCATCTCGAACCAGTAGACGTCGTTCTCCCGGATTCCCTGGCCGGCGACCACGTTCGGCCGCCCGTCGCCGGTGATGTCGCCGACCGTCCCGCCGACGTCGAGATGTGGAACGGCGGCGACGTCGTGGCGCTCGAAGCCGGGGTTTTCGTACCAAAATAGGTTGGTCTCGGCGTATCCGACGAGCGAACGGAGTCGGCGAAACGTGGGGATGCCCCGATCTTCGGCGGCGTTGATGAATCGCTTTCCCGGAAACCCCTCGCCCGCGCCACCGACGATGACGTCCGGGCGGCCGTTGCCAGTCAAATCCTCGGTCAGACAGAACCCGAGTTTGCCGCACGGCGGGTCGGGATCGATGACCTCGTGGCGGAACTGTGGCCCAGGCTCGCTCAGTTCCATCTCTCGCCCCGATTCAACTGCGGCGGTTTCGATGCCGAGCCGGGACCGGCGAACTGTGTCGAACGCGTCATTTCGTGTCGTTTTTCAGGCCACCATCGTTTTAGTAGCCGCTGGCTTACGGAGGATCCGCCGATGAGCGAGGGTGCGTGACGGCAGTCGATACAGTGGCCCGAACGACCGTCCGATTTTCCCCCTCGAAATCCAGTCAAACCGCGAAAATGAATGGTTATTAATACTCCTATATCATGATCAATGTATGACAACGTGTAGCAAATGCTTTTATCATGGGCGCTCAAACTCCGAGCAACGCGCCGCAGGGGCGCAGTGATACCCAATGACAGATGAGATCATCTGGCGAATCGCGGGCGGTTCCGGCGACGGAATCGACTCGACGAGCCAGAATTTCGCGAAAGCACTGATGCGGTCGGGACTTCACGTATTCACACACAGACACTATCCGTCCCGCATTCGGGGCGGCCACACGTACGTCGAGGTGCGGGCGTCGCCGGAGCCGGTAAAGTCCCGCGGCGACGGGTACAATTTCCTCCTCGCGCTCGGTGACTCCTTCGCCAGAAACGAACAGGAAGACGCCTACTACGGCGATGAGGAGATGAAACCGATCGCCGAAAACCTCGATGACCTCCGCGAGGGCGGGGTCATCATCTACGACGAGGGGCTCATCGACATCGAGGAGATCCCCGACTTCGAGGAGCGCGTCGAGGAGAACGACTGGCACGTCTATCCGATGGACCTGCGCGCCAGGGCCCGCGAGAAGGGCCGCGAGGTCATGCGCAACACCGCCGGCGTCGGTGCGACCGCCGCGCTCTTGGAGTACGACCTCGAGCACATCGTCGACCTGATGAGCGACGCGATGTCGGGTGACGTGCTGGAGACGAACCTCGAAATCCTCGAGGACGCCTACGGGGACGTCCAAGACGAGGAATTCTCCCACGACCTCCGGATGCCGACGGGCGAACACGACGAACAGCAGGTGTTGCTCTCGGGAAGCAACGCCATCACGTACGGTGCCCTGGATGCGGGCTGTCGGTTCATCTCGGGCTATCCGATGACGCCGTGGACCGAAGTGTTTACGCTGATGAGCCAGTACCTCCCGGAAGTCGGCGGGATCTCCGAGCAGGTCGAAGACGAAATCGCGGCCGCCGCACTCGCACTCGGGGCCTCACACGCCGGCGTGAAGGCGATGTCCGGCTCCTCGGGCGGCGGGTTCTCGCTGATGACCGAACCGCTCGGGCTGGCGGAGATGACCGAAACCCCCGTCGTCCTCATCGAGGCGATGCGGGCCGGCCCCGCGACCGGGATGCCGACGAAACCCGAACAGAGCGACCTCGAGCACGTCCTCTATGCGAGCCAGGGGGACTCGACGCGTGTCGTCTTCGCGCCCAGTAACGTCGAGGAGGCGTACGAACAGACCCGCGCGGCGTTCGAGATCGCCTACGACTACCATCTGCCGGCGATCGTCCTCTACGATCAGAAACTCGGCGGCGAGCTCAGAAACGTCGACGAATCCTTCTTCGACCGCGAGCCCGCCCCGGACCTCGGCGCGACGCTCACCGAGGAAGAGATCGCCGAGGCGGCCCACCACTCCTCCGGGAAGTTCAACCGGTACCAGCACGACCCCGGTGAAAACGGCGTTTCGCCGCGATCGATCCCCGGTCAAAAGGGCGGCCGGTTCCTCGCCGAGAGCAACGAGCACACGCCGCAGGGTCACATCTGTGAGGATCCGGACAACCGGATCGCACAGGTGAACCGACGCCTCGGCAAGCACGACTCGATCCGGGAGGATCTCGACAGCTCCGA
>CAZOFL010000036.1:0-19176 GCA_964579035.1 uncultured Natronomonas sp.
ACCCCGGTGAACATCTTGAACATCTTCTCGTTCAACAGGAAGTTCACCGTCCCCGGCACCTGCTCGTCGGTGCCGGTCCAATCGAGGTAGACGGTGTCGCCCTCGCGGTAGATCTCGAGGTGGAGTTTGATCGGGCCGTTGCCCATCCCGTCGTCGTCGACGTAATCCTCGAACGTGTAGTGTTCGCCCTCCGGAATGAACTCGTCGATGAGGTCGATCATGCCGTCGCGGGTCCGGTCGAGGATGGCGTCGCAGGATTCGACGTACGTGTCCTTTCCGAACCGATCGCAGAGTTCGTGTACCCGCGTTTCTGCCGTTTTCGTCCCCGCGGCGAGCGCCTTGATGTCCGCCTCGGCGTGCTCCGGGAGGCGGGTGTTGTGGGCGAACGTCTCAAGCAGTTCGCTGTCGAAGGCGCCCTCCTTGTAGAGTTTGACCGGGGGGAGCCGCATCCCCTCCTCGAAGATCGTCCGCGCCTGAACGGGCATGCTTCCGGGCGTCTTCCCGCCGACGTCCATCAGGTTCCCCCACTGGCTGGCGTAGCCGACGAGGTCGCCCTCATAAAAGATGGGCCGGAGGAGAAGCATGTCCGGCGTATGCGAGACCGCGCCGGCGCACATGTAGGGGTCGTTCGTCGCGATCACGTCGCCCTCGGTGAGGTCCTCGACCTCGAACGGGGAGTTGGCGATGATCGTGTCGATGGCCGACCCGAACTGCCCCATCACCATCCGCCCCTTCCGGTCGGCGATGAGGGGGAACTGGTCCGACTGTTCGCGGATGACGGGGCTGATCGCCGTCGTCTCGACGACGCGGTCCATCTCCTCTCTGGTGTTCGCGAGCGTGCTCTCGACGATGTCGAGTGTCGTTCGGTCGACGTCGTGGTCGCCCACGAAATCCGGTGTTCCGTTCGTTGTCTGCTGGCTCATTGTGTCTCACTTTGGGTTATTTCGATGTTCGCGTAGCGATCGATCCTCGCGGCGTGGTCCGGCTGGACGACGACCGTCGAGTCGTCATCGACGACGATCGCCGGCCCGTCGAGTTCGCTTCCGGGGTGGAGTTCCGTCCGATCGTACACCGGGGTGTCGAGGTAGGCGTCGTCGAAGTACACCTCGGCCGTCTCGACGAGCGCGTCGCTCGGATCGGCGTCGCCGAGGGGGTGTTCCTCGATAGTGACGCCTTCGACGGCCCCTTTGCCGATGACCCGGAGGTTCGCGATCTCTAAGGGCGCATCGAGCGAGAACCCGAACTGGCGCTCGTGGCGGGCCTCGAACTCGTCTTTGATCTCCGCGAGGCCGGTGTCGCTCCGCAGCCGTTCGATGTCGACGGGGATAGACATCCGGATGTCCTGTCGGAAGTAGCGACACTCCGCGTAGTACTCGAAGGCGTGGTCCGCCCCGTCGACGCCCTCGCTTTCGAGCCAGTCTGTCGCCTCCTCGCGGAGCGCGAGCAACTCGGCGTGGACGTCCGCCCCGTCGACGTCGCGGTCGGTCTCGAGATACGTCACGCCGAACTCGTTTTGGATGTCGGAAGTGAGAAAGCCGAACGCCGACATGACGCCCGGTCCCGGCGGGATGATGAGCGGATACGCACCCATCACGTCGGCGAGGGCGTTCGCATGCATCGGCCCCGCGCCGCCGAACGCGACGAGCCCGAACTCCCGGGGGTCATACCCCCGTTCGACCGAGACGACGCGCAACGCCCCGTACATGTTCTCGTTGACGATGTCGAGGATCGCCTGTGCGGCGTCCTCGATCGAGCTCCCCCGCTCCTCGGCGACCGCCGACACCGCCTCGGTCGCCGCCTCCCGGTCGAGGTCCATCCGGCCGCCGAGTTGGACCGAGGGCGGGATCCGGCCCAACACGACGTTCGCGTCGGTGACCGTCGGCTCCTCGCCGCCCTGCCCGTAGCAGGCGGGGCCGGGATCGGCGCCCGAGCTCTCGGGGCCGACCTGCAGGGAACCGCTCAACTGGACGCGGGCGATCGACCCGCCGCCCGCGCCGACGGTGTTCACGTCGACCGATCGGGATTTGAACTCCCGATAGCCGACCTTCGTCTGGCGGCCGGTCTCGGGCGTGCCGCCCTCGACGAGCGAGACGTCGGTCGAGGTGCCGCCCATATCGAGGGTCAACACGTCCGGGACGCCCTTCTTGTCGGCGATCGCCGCCGCACCGACGACGCCCCCGCTCGGCCCCGACAGCGCGAGTTCGACGGGGCGTTCCTTCGCGGCCCGCGAACTCATCAACCCGCCGTCGGAGCGAACGACGTTCATCCTGGCCGTCGACCCGGCCGCCTCCAGCGAGTCGTCGAGGTCGTCGAGATACCGGATCACCTGCGGGCGGGCGTAATCGTTGATAACGGTCGTCAGCGTCCGCTCGTACTCGCCGTACTCGGGGACGATCTCCGAGGAGATCGACACCGGCAGTTCGGGAGCCTCCTCGGCGACGATCTCGCGGACCCGTTCCTCGTGTGCCGGGTTGAGGTAGGCGTTGAGCAACGCGACCGTCAGCGATTCGACGCCCGCGGCGTCCAACTCGCGGACGGCCTCCCTGACCGCCGTCTCGTCGAGGGGTTCGGATTCGACGCCATCGGGGGCGCTGATCGACCCCGCGACGCCTCGGGTGTCGACCAGATCCGCGAGCGGGTCCGGTTTGTCCATCCCTATCCAGCCGTACAGCGGGCCGGGCGTCCACGCGCGGGCCAAATGGAGGACGTCCTCGTGACCCGCCGTCGTGATGAGGCCGACCCGAGAGCCCGTTTCCTCCAACAGCATGTTCGTCACGACCGTCGTCCCGTGGAACAGCGATTCGAGGCCCGACACGGACGTTCCGGCCTTTTCGGTCGCGGCCTCGATACCGTCGAGAACACCCTCGGAGGGGTTTTCCGGCGTCGAGAGCACCTTCTCCGTCGTGAGTTCGTGCGTGTCCTCGTCGAACACGATGACGTCGGTGAAGGTGCCACCGACGTCAACGCCAAGGTTGTATGGCATATGATATCGTCCGTCTACACACAGTCACGAACGGGGCCTAAGCGTTCTCCCAACACCTGTTGGCCGTTTTTGTGTAGTATCACCGCAACGACCGGGGGTTTTTATACTCACCGAACAAATCTCGTCGCCGAGCGCCGAGATGTACACCGCGACGATCCATTTCAGACAACAGCGCGACTGCATCCTGCGCCGGCTGACGGCCGACGCCGAGGCCCCCGTCCCGATCGAGATCG
Source organism: uncultured Natronomonas sp. (assembly GCA_964579035.1). Taxonomy (GTDB): domain Archaea; phylum Halobacteriota; class Halobacteria; order Halobacteriales; family Haloarculaceae; genus Natronomonas. Next base: position 3,217 of record CAZOFL010000036.1, read on the forward strand.
AGGAGGTCCGCGATGGATCGGTCACGTTCGTGCTTCGGGCGGGCGAGGACACCGATGCCTTCCAGCGCGAACTCGAAGCCGCCGACCACGTAGAGCACGTCGACCGCCTCGACGGGGCGAACCTCCTCGTCACGAAGCCCTCCTGTGGCGCCTACTCCGCGATCTACCGCAACCACGGCACGCTGCGGCGATCGAACACCGTCATGGGACGCCACCGCGAGTACAACGTGTTGACGTTCCGGCGGGGGGACCTCAGATCGATCATCGAGGACCTCTCGTCGTTCGGGACCGTGACGCTCGGCAAACTCGAGGAGTTCGGCGGGGGCGGGGAGTCGTCGTTGACCGATCGACAGCGAACCGTCATGCGCGAGGCGCTCGACCGCGGCTACTACGAGTGGCCACGGGAGATCAAAAGCGGCGAACTCGCCGACGCCCTGGGGATCAGTCGGGCGACGCTCGGCGAACACCTCCGGAAGGCCGAGCGGTCGCTACTGTCGGCCGCCCTCGACGGCGACGACACGGCGGGCGGGCGTCGGTAGCCGCGCGGACCGCAGTTGGGCCGTCTAACGCGGGTTTCTCGGGCGCGTCGTCCCCGGTTTCGGTGCCGAAGGTGGCGTACCAATCGCCCGTTTTCCCCCGTTTGACCGTGACCTGTTTCACTGCGTTGCTCCTCGAAGACGGGGACTTAGCCTGTAAGAGTTAACCGCTTCGGGCCGGTACCCGAAACAATGAGTTCCGGGTCCCGATCTGGCGAGTTCTGCCCGCGCTGTGGCGACGAGATCGACCGGCCGCCGGAGATCGACCTCCCCGGCGGCCCCCGCGATCCCGACGCCGTCCTCTGTGACAGTTGTTACTTCGATTCGTTCGACCTCGTCGACGCGCCAGACCGCATCGAAATCCGGGTCTGCAGCCAGTGTGGCGCGCTCGAGCGCGGCAAACGCTGGGTCGACGTCGGGGCGCGGGATTACACCGACGTCGCCGTCGACGAAACCGCCGACCGGCTCGCGGTCCACGTCGAAGCGAGCGACGTCGAGTGGGGCGTCGACCCCGAGCAGGTCGATCAGAACACGATCCGGATGCACTGTCGGTTCACCGGGCGGGTCCGGGGGACGGCGGTCGCCGAATCCGTCACCGTCCCCGTCTACATCGCCCGCCAGACCTGCGACCGCTGTGGCCGCATCGCCGGCGACTACTACGCGAGCATCGTCCAGGTCAGGGGGACCGACCGAACGCCGACGGCCGAGGAGAACGACCGCGCCGTCGAGATCGCCGAATCCTACATCGCCGACCGGGAGGCGACGGGCGACCGAAACGCGTTCATCACGGAGACGAAACGGACCGACGACGGCGTCGATATGAAGATCTCGACGAACCAGATGGGTCAAGGGATCGCAAAGCGGATCGTCGCCGAGTTGGGCGGGTCGGTCTCGAACGCCCCGACGCTCGTCACCGAGGACGGCGACGGCAACGAGGTGTACCGGGTCACGTTCACCGTTCGCCTCCCGCCCTATACCCCCGGTGACGTGATCGACCTCGACGACGGCGACGGCCCCGTCCTCGTGACGAGCGCCCACGGAAACCTCAAGGGCCGGCGGCTGGCGACGGGCGAGCAGTATGAGGCCGACTTCGAGGAGGGGATCGCCCCCGACGCACGGAAGATCGGCGAGCGCGCCGACGCCGAGCGGACGACGCTCGTCGCCGTCGAGGACGACCACGCCGTCCAGGTGCTCGACCCCGAGACGTTCGAGTCGAAGACGATCGCTCGGCCGTCGTATCTCGACCCCGAGACCGAGTCGGTACCCGTCCTCAAACACCGCGGGGGACTCCACGTCCTCCCCGAAACCGACCGCGAGGATGACACCCCCGACCGCTGAGGCGGCGCTCGTCGCGAGGCCCCGAACCGAGCGGGCGATCGAATCGCTCCGGGCCGAGGGCGTCTACGACCCGAGCCGGCGGGTCGAGCCCCACGACGACGCCCGGAACGCGATTCCGGTCCGCGAACCGCCAGTCGAAACGGCCGTCGACGCGGTCGTCGAACTCGAGCTCCCGTCCAGAGAGCGGGGGCTCGGGGACCGCCTCAGGGAGCGTGGGCTCCCCGAACGCGTCGTCGCGGCCGCCCCCTCGTCGTGGGCGGTGATCGGCAGCGTCGTCGTGGTCGATTTCGGCGACGTCTCCACGGAGCGTCGGCTCAACCGGGCCGAGCGGACCGCCGTCGGCGAGGCGCTTTTGGACCTCCACGGCAACGCCGAGACCGTCCTGGCCCGCGGCGGGATCTCGGGACCCCGGCGTGACCCCTCCGGCGAGGTCGTCGCCGGAACCGGCGACACGGAGACCCTCCACGTCGAGCACGGGACGACGTACGCCCTCGATCTCTCGAAGACGATGTTCTCGCCGGGGAACAAGGCCGAGCGCGCCCGAATGGGCGAAGTCGTCGACCCGGGCGAGCGCGTCTTCGATATGTTCGCCGGCATCGGCTACTTCACGCTCCCGATGGCCCGGGCCGGAGCCGCGGTGACGGCCGCCGAGATCGATGTCGACGCCCACCGGCGGCTCCTCGAGAACGCCCGCCTGAACGGCGTTTCCGGGACCGTCCGGGCCGTCAACGAGGACTGTCGACAGGTCGGGACGACCGCCGATCGCGTGGTGATGGGGTATTACGACGCCCACGAGTACCTCGACGCCGCGGTGGACGCGCTGGCTCCCGGCGGAACGGTCCATCTCCACGAGGCGACGCCCGAAGCGCTGTTTCCCGACCGCCCGATCGGCCGGCTTCGGGCCGCCGCCGGGGGCGTGAGCCGACGTATCGAGGTGCTCGATAGCCGCCGGGTGAAGAGCCACAGCGCGGGAGTCGTCCACGGCGTCGTGGACGCACGGATCGGGTGACTAACGGTCGATGAGCCGCCCGGCGGGAGGGCTTGCCAAGACGATGAACGCCCCGTGAGTCGTGGTGATCAGCCCCGCGAGCGATTCCGAGACGCCGAGGCCGTCGCGGATACCCGGCACGGCCGGCCCGAGGTCGCCCCCGCCATCACCGTCGGCGTCGCGGAGGCGAGGATAACCGGGAGGATCGCCCGCGTCGGTCGAGCCCCCACCGCGGCGTCGGCTATCGTTCCTCGCGAAACCGTTCGGTGCCCAGTTCGTGGAGCCGTTTGGAGACGCTCCCGACGCCCTCTTGGAGGCTGTCGTGGTACTCGTCGAGGCGATCCGCCAGTTCGGGGTGAGCACGGGAGAGGATCTGGACCGCCGACAACGCGGCGTTGAACGACTTCCCGGCGTCGACGGCCACGATCGGCGCGCCGGTCGGCATTCCGATGACCGAGTCGACGGATTTCTCCTGGACGGGGACGCCGATCACGGGGATCGGGTAGGCGATGGAGGCGGTCATGTTCGGCAGGTCGGCCGATTTGCCGCCCGCCCCGGCGATCACGACGTCGAGGCCACGCTCGCGGGCGGTCTCACCGTAAGCGTACATCAGCTCGGGCGTTCGGTGGGCCGAGACGACGAACGTCTCGAAGGAGAACCGACTCGCCGGCGGGTCGTCGTAGTCGGTCACCTCCTCGAAGCCGAGTTCCGAGAGCGCCTCGTAGGCCCCGTACATCGTGTCGAGATCCGAGTCCGACCCCATGACGATCCCCACGTCGGGGGTCTCCTCGTCCGGCCGGTCGCGGTCGGCCTCGGCCTCGAACAGGTCGATGAGTTCCTGCACCTCGACGGATCGGGTCATACTGTCGCCCGCGTCCGGCGGTCGCTTGGGCGTTGTGGTTTCGGCGGGTCGGGGGCGAGAGGGCCCGAGATTGCTCGAATAGAAACACATAAACATCCGTATTTGGAACTGTCTCGAAAGGATGCGAAGCCCCGCACCGACCGGCCCGTTACGGGCGTTCCGAACAGTTTCGGTGCCCGTCGTCGACACCACACAGTAGCCATGTCCGGCGACCCACTCCTGGAGATCGACGGCGTGACGAAACGGTTCGGCGACGTCGTCGCGAACGACGACATTTCGTTTTCGATCGACCGCGGGGAAGTTCACGCGCTTCTCGGGGAGAACGGGGCCGGAAAGAGCACGCTGATGAACGTTCTCTACGGACTGTACAGCCCGACCGAAGGGACGATCCGGCTGAACGGCGACCCCCAGTCGTTCGACGCCCCGAAGGACGCCATCGACGCCGGGATCGGGATGGTCCACCAGCATTTCATGCTCGTCCCCCGGATGACCGTCCTCGAGAACATCGTGCTCGGCGAGCGCGAGACCGCCGCGGCCGGTGACGGCCTCGCTGGGCGGCTCGGATCGCTGTTCGGCCGCGAGCGCCGGGGGCCACGGGCCCGGGTCGAGGAACTCGCCGAGACCTACGGGCTGGACGTCGACCCCGACGCGAAGGTGTGGGAGCTCGACATCGGCGAAAAACAGCGCGTCGAGATCCTGAAGGCGCTGTACCGGGACATCGATCTCCTGATCCTCGACGAACCGACCGCCGTGTTGACGCCGAACGAGTCCGAGCGGATGTTCGAGACGATCCGGACGCTCGTCGAGGAGGGGCTCACGGTGATATTCATCACGCACAAGCTCTGGGAGATAAAGCGCATGGCCGACCGGGTGACGGTGCTTCGGGACGGCAAACGGGTCGGGACCCTCGATGCCGACGCCGCGACACAGAGCGATCTGGCGGAGAAGATGGTCGGCCGTGACGTCGTCTTTCGACTCGAGAAGACGCCCGTCGAATCGGGTGCGGCGGTGCTCGAGGCGAACGGCCTCGAGATCGAGGACGACCGCGGGATGACGGCGGTCTCCGGCGTCGACGTGACCGTCAGGGAGGGCGAGATCGTCGGCGTCGCCGGCGTCAGCGGCAACGGGCAACGCGAGCTCGCGGAGTCGCTGATCGGCTCCCGCCGACTCGCCGGTGGCCGGATCGAGGTCGACGGAGTCGACCTGACGGGGTCGTCGCCGCGGGAGTTTATCGACGCCGGTGTCTCGTTCATCCCGGAGGACCGCTACCGCCACGGCTGTGCCGAGGGGTTGAGCGTCATGCACAACTCCGGGCTCAAGGCCTACCGGAACGGCGAGCTCGGCGGCGACGGCTGGTTCCTCGATTACGACGGCATGGCGGACTACGCCGACGGGGTGGTCGAGGCGTTCGACGTCCGCGGCGTCACGGGCGTCGAGACGACGCCCGCGGGCGAACTGTCGGGCGGGAACCTCCAGAAGCTCATCATCGGGCGGGAGATGAGCCGAAGCCCGACGCTCCTCGTCGCGAACCAGCCGACCCGGGGTGTCGACGTCGGCGCGATCGAGAACATCCGCTCGCTCATGCTCGAGCAGCGATCGGAGGGGACCGGCGTGTTGCTCATCTCGGAAGACCTCGACGAACTCCTCGACGTGAGCGACCGGATTCTCGTCATGTACGACGGCGAGTTCGTCTTCGAGACGACCCCCGAAGACACCGACAAGTGGGAGCTGGGGATGTACATGTCGACCGGCTCCGAGCCGGCCGAGGGCGAGCGCGCACCCACACACGGGGCACGATGAGTCCGGCCGTCGAGTTCGAAAGCAGGGAGGAGCTCCCCGCGTGGCTCGCCTACGGCGCTCCCCTGTTCACCATCCTGGCGGCGCTTTCGGTCGCGTCGGTGCCGCTGTTGGCGATCGGCGTCAACCCGCTGACGGCATACGGCGAGGTGTTCGTCACCCAGCTTTCGAGCATCGGCGGTGTTGCGGACGTGTTGAGGACGGCGCTCCCGCTGTTTTTGGCCGGGCTGGCGGTGTACGTGCCGCTCAAGGCTGGACTGTGGAACATCGGCGCGGAGGGGCAACTGTTCGTCGGCGCGATCGTCGGCAGCTACGTCGGGCTGAACGTCGGCCTCCCGAGATACGCCCTGCTCCCGCTGATGATCGCCGCGGCGGCGGCCGCGGCGGCCCTTTACGGGGCGATCCCCGGCTACCTCCGCGCGGAGCACAACGTCAACGAGATCATCTCTTCGCTGATGTTGACGTTCACCGCGACGACGTTCACCGGGTATCTGCTCCGCGGGCCGATGCAGGGCGGCGGCGGGCAGACGGCGACCGAACGGCTTCCCGAGGCCGCACGGCTGCCCACGGTGCTGCACCCGCGTCTCCACGTCGGCGTCGGCGTGTTGGTCGTCGCCGGCATCGCGGCCTATCTACTCTTGAGCCGGACACGGCTCGGATACGAGATCACGTTCATGGGATCGAACCCGGCCGCGGCCGCCCAGTCGGGAATCAGCACGTACAAGATTTACATCACCGTCTTCGTCGTCGGTGGCCTGTTGGCCGGGGTCGGCGGCATCATCGAGGTGGCCGGCACCCACGGCCGCCTCTTCGAGGAGTTCTCGCCGGGGTATGGGTTCACCGCGGTCGCGGTCGCGTTGCTCGGTCGCAACGGCGTCTCCCGGGTGTTTCTCGCGGCGTTCTTTTTCGGCGTCCTGACCGCCGGCGGCACGACGCTCGCGATCACACAGAACGTTCCGAGCGCGCTCATCGACGTGATCGTCGCGCTCACGATCCTGTTTTTGCTCACGGCAGAGTTCCTCAAGGAGTACCGATTGCGCGTCGGGTTGGGTGGGTCGAGGCCGGGAGCCGATAGTCCGGGGGGATCGGCGTGAGCCTGCTCGCCGGCACGCTCGAGTCGACGGTTCGGCTCGCGACGCCGCTTCTGTTGGCGGCGATGGGCGAGATCATCGCCGAGCGCAGCGGCGTGCTCAACCTCGGCGTCGAGGGGATGATGCTCGCGGGCGCGCTTGCGGGGTTCGCTGGCGCCGTCCTGACCGGGAGCCTCTGGGTCGGGTTCGCCCTTGGCGTGGCCGCCGGGATGGCGCTTGCGCTGTTGCACGCCGTGTTGTGTATCTCGCTGAAAGCCGATCAGGTCATAAGCGGGATCATGCTCACGCTGCTCGGGATCGGCCTGACGACGTACTTCGGGCGGAGCTTCATCGGCGAGAACATCGACGGCTTCGCCCGGATCGCGATCCCCGGCCTCTCGGAGCTGCCGATCGTCGGGGCGGCGTTCTTCGAGATCACCGCCCTCGATTATCTCGGGTTGCTGCTCGTGCCGGTAGTGTGGTTCTTCCTGTTCCGGACGAACATCGGAAGCGAGATCACGGCGGTCGGGGAGGACCCCGAGACGGCCGATACGGCCGGCGTTCCCGTGTTCCGGATCCAGTACGCCTGCGTCCTGCTCGGCGGGGCGTTCGCCGGCGCGGGCGGCGCACAGCTCTCGCTGGCGTTCACGAACTTCTGGGGCGTCGAGATGGTCGCCGGACGGGGGTGGATCGCGGTCGCGCTGGTGATCTTCGCCCAGTGGCGGATCTGGCCCGTGCTGGGCGGAGCGTACTTTTTCGCCGCCATCGACGCGCTGTCGTTTCGGGCGGACGCCGCCCGGAACTGGGTGTTGGAGTTCTCCGACGCCGCCGCCTTCGAGTCGGTCGTCGGGTTCGTGTTGAACTCGCAGGTGATGAACACCTACCCGTACATCTTCACGATCGCCGTCCTGTGGTACGTCATGCGCCGTGGGAACCTCAACGATCTCGGCGCCCCCTCGTCGCTCCTGAAGGCGTACAGCCGCGAGCAGGACTGACAGCGGCCACCGGCGGCAATAAAAAGAGATATAACTGAACGCGTGTCTTATCAGTTTAGCGATGACAATGCATATTGGCGTGTTTATCCGACACACGCCAACATGCGGCGAATAGTGGGCGAACAGCTGTCTTTATACCTGTTAACCGAAAACAGTTCGATGAATGCACGACGCAAACGATAATAACCGATCCGTCTCGAGGCGACGGCTCCTGGCGGCGACCGGGGCGTCCGGGCTGGCGATGGCCGCGGGCTGTCTCGGCGGCAACGGCGACGGTGAGAACGGCAACGGCGACGGTGAGAACGGCAACGGTGACAACGGCGGCTCCGACGAGGCGGGCGTCTCGGCCGCGTGGATCTATTTCGCGGAGGCCGACGACGCCGGGTGGACCTCCTCGCACGACTCCGGCCGGCAGGCGACCGTCGAGGCGCTCGAGGACTTCGAGGGCGATTACACCGAAAGCGTCGACGCCGGCAACGTCCAACAGACCGCGAGCCAGTACGCCGAGGACGGCTACGACGTCATCTTCGCGCTGAGCGCCGGCTTCACCGATCCGATGGCGGCCGCCTCCGAGCAGTATCCCGACACGGCGTTCGAGGTCGCCTCGGGCATCGACACCGGCCCGAACTACGGCTCCTTCTACGAGAAGCTGTACCACGCGCGGTATCTTGCCGGCTACGCTGCCGGCCTCGTGACCGAGAACGGCCGGATCGGCTACATCGCGGCCAACCCCGTCGCCACCGTCTATCAGGACATCAACGGGTTCGCCTCCGGAGTACAGGACGCGAACGACGACGCGACCGTCTTCGTCCGGTGGACGAACGACTGGTACGACCCGCCGACGGAGGGCGAAAACGCCGAGGCGCTCATCAGCGACGAGGACGTCGACGTGATGGTTCAACACCAAGACTCGCCGGCGGCGGCTTCGACGGCCGCCGACAACGGTATCTGGGCGTCCGGCTACGCCGAATCGGCGGCCTCCTCGGCCGGCGACAACTACCTCATGACGGCGGTGTTCAACTGGGAGGTGGCCTACATGAGTATCATCGAGGAGGCCCGCGCCGGCGAGTGGGAAGCCGGTTACACGTATCCGGGGATCGCACAGGGCGCCGTCGACGTGAGCGACCCGGGGCCGCGGGTCCCCGACGACGTCGTCGACGAGGTGATGGACATCCGCGAGGACATGATGGAGAGCGACGACGTGGCCGACGGGATCGTCTGGGAGGACACGCCCTACGCCGAGTGGTCGGACGAACAGATCCTCTTCGAGTCCGATTCGTTCGTGATCGACAACATCGAAGGCGAAGAGCTTTGAGATCCTCCCCGCGCTAAAGCGCGAGGCTTTCGCCTCGAATTTTCCGTAATCCGGCGGCCGTTTTTTGTTTTCGCCGCTTCGCCCCACGCGTGGCGATGCCCTCGGGGGCGACCGCTCCCGCCGCGCCGTGGTGTGTGCGTCGGAGCGGTCGTTTCGACGACCGCCGCCGGGACGTGTTCGGCCTTCGGCGGCCGCCGCGGACCCGAACGCCACAGTTAAGCGACCCCCACGGAAACCACTCCGCACTCACATGGAGACACTGACGATCGACGTGGACGAATACAGCTTCGAAGCGACGGTTCACGGGGACGTGGCTCCCGAGTCCGTCGCGGCGATGCGGGAGTTTCTGCCCCTCGAATCGACGCTTCTGCACGTCCGCTACAGCGGCATCGCGACGTGGATCGACATCGACGACATCGATCTCCCCGAACTCCCCCGCGAGAACCACACGGCGTACCCCTCCCGCGGCGACGTACTCCTGTACCCCGGCTACCGGAACGATCAGGAGATCCTCATCGCCTGTGGCCCGACGCGGTTCGGGAGTCCCGCCGGGGAACTCGCCGGCAACCACGTCGCGACGATCGACGCGCCGGCGGCGACGCTCAAGGAACTCGAGGAGCGGACGCTTCAGGAGGGGGCGTTCGACGTCGCGTTGCGGTTCGAGTGACAGGCGTTCCCGGCGTCACCCGGAGGACCCGAACCCCGAAAGCCGACGCTGTGTCCCGCTTCTGTGGACGAACAGTGAGGTCTGTGAGGACCCACGGAACCGTGATCGAGCGTCCGGGTGTCTGCGGTCGGTTCGGTCGCGTCCGCGAGGTTCGAACGGGGCCCCGTCGCCTCGTTTTATCCGACAAGCAGAAACACGTCGGTGAGTTCTCCGGACAGCAACACAGGCATCCGGGAGGGTGTCGCGAACAACGGACTACCGGCGGGCAAACGCCGCAGAAAAGCCGACGGGTGCCTCCGGCGATCGGTCGTCAGTCCGCGAGAACCGCCTTCATCCGCTCGTAGTGGCTCCCCGCCCAGAACAACTGTTCGCAGGATCGACAGCGCCAGCAGTCGGTATCGTCCGGGGCCGGGGCGTACTCGGGGGTGTCCGTGTCGGCCGGGACGGGATCGAGCCGACCGTTACAGCGGCCGCAGTAGGACGGCTCGTCGGCGGCGTCGAGTTCGACACCTGCCTCGCGAAGTTCGGCCAGTTGTGCCTCCAGATCCCGGGCCACCAGTGTGATCGCGCCGTCGACTCGCTCGCCCAACTCGACGTCGCGGGTGAGGAGTCGGCGCTCCTCCGCGTCGGCGAGAGCGGCGAGGCGGTCGTCGGCTTCGATCCCCCGATCGAGCGCGTAGGCGGTGTCGTAGCCGCAGACGCGGAGGTAGACGGCGAGCTTCCCGAGCATGACGTCGAGCAGGAACCGATCCGTTTCGGGTCGAACGCTCCGCTCCGAGGGGTCGGTCATTCTTCGAGGAACGCCCGGACCCCCTCGGCGCCCCGGCAGTTGAGCACGTCGGCCGGTTCGGCCCACCCCCGACGGGCGGTGTGGACCCCGAACCGGAGGTTCCGGTAGGCGTCGGTGCCGTGGGCGTCGGTGTTGACGACGACCGTCGCGCCGGCTTCGATCGCGGCTTTGACGTAGCTCGATCGGAGATCCAGGCGGTGTGGATCGGCGTTTATTTCGAGGGCCGTCCCACAGTCGGCGGCCGCCCGCGCCACCCGTTCGATGTCGATGTCGTGGCCCGGGCGCTGGTTCAACAACCGGCCGGTCGGGTGGCCGAGGATATCGACGTGGGGGTGTTCGATCGCGGTCACGAGCCGGTCGGTACCGTCGCCATCGAGCCCGCTGTGTGGGGAGGCGACGACGCAGTCGAGTGCCGCGAGGACATCGTCGTCGACGTGGAGTCCGCCCTCCGAGCCGATGTTCGCCTCGACGCCGGCGAACACGTCGATCGGCGCGTCCTCGGCGACGGTGCGGATCGCGGCGGCGTGAGCCGACAGCGCCTCGTCGTCGAGCCCGACGCCGCCGACCATTCCGGGGCCCGTGGCGTGGTCGGCGATCCCGACGTACTCGTGGCCGTACTCGGCGGCCGCCGCGACCATCCCGTCGATCGACGCCGCGCCGTCGGAGGCGGTGGTGTGGAGATGGAGATCCCCACACACGTCGTCCGTCCCGACGAGGGTCGGAAGGTTCCCCTCGGCCGCCGCCTCGATCTCGCCGCGGTTCTCGCGCAGTTCCGGCGGAATCGACGGCAGCCCCACGGCGTCGTACACCTCGGCCGCGGTTTCGCCCGCGATCCGCGTTCCGACCCGCTGGTCGGAGTCGGGATCGTCGACGTCGGAGACGTCGAAGACGCCGTACTCGTTGAGTTTCAGCTCCATCGCGATGGCGCGGTTCCGCAACGCGACGTTGTGGTCCTTGCTGCCCGTAAAGTACTGCAGCGCCGCGCCGAACTCGCCGGGGACGACGACGCGCACGTCGACGCGCTCGCCGTCGGACCGGACGGAGGCCTTGTTGGTTCCGGCCTCGATCACCGAATCCGCGCCGTCCCACGAGGTGAACGCGTCGATGACCGCCCCGCCATCCTCGCTGCCGACCAACACGTCGACGTCGCCGATCGTCGGCCGCCACCGCCGGATCGACCCGGCCGTCTCGACGGCCTCGACCGCGTCGTGATCCTCGAAGAAGGCGACGAGGCCGTCGGCGACGGGGCGGGCGTCACCGAGCAGACTCCGGGACCGGGCCTCCCGGGCGAACGGGATGTTCTCGAGGATGTTCGCCTCCGTTTTGGCGCCGAATCCCTTCACCTCGCGAATCTCACCTGCCTCGGCCGCCGCTTCGAGGTCGTCGAGCGTCTCGATCCCGAGCGCCTCGTACAGCGCGCTGACGGTTTTCGGGCCGACGCCTTCGACGGCCGTCAGCGCGTCCATCTCGACGGGCAGTTCGGCCCGGAGCTCCTCGAGTTCGCCGATGGCTCCCGTCTCGATGAACTCGGCCGTTTTTGCGGCGATCGCGTCACCGACGTCCTCGATCTCGGCGAGTGAATCCCGACCGCCCTCCTCGTGGAGTCGGCCGACGGAGACGGTGTGGCCCCGGATGCTCTCGGCGGCCCGGCGGTAGACGTTCGGCTTGTACTCGACATCGCGGGCCTCGAGGTGGTCGGCCATCTCCTCTAAAAGCCCCGCGACGGCGGCGTTATCCTTCATCCGCCCTCCCCTCGTTCCGCCGTCTGCTCATGGGCCACGCACCTGTGGTCCGCCGTCGTCGTGGCCGAGCGCCTTCTTCAGGAAATCCATCCAGCGTTTCGTGTCGGCGGCCTCCTGTCGATCCGCCTCGTCGGCGACGCTTTCGGGACCGAGGTTCCCGAGGGCTTCGAGCGCCCGATCGATGCCGATGATCGCGCTCGCGACGCGTTCGCCCTCCTCGAAGCTGATCTCACCCGTTTCGATCAGCTCCATCCGCTCGAGGCGCTCGCGCCGCAGGTTCCGTTTGGCCCGCTCGACGCGGTCGCGCTCGCCCGCCGGCACCGTCTCCCGCCGCTTGATCTCGAAGACGAACTCCCGGAGTCGTATCTCCTCACCCTGGATCTCGATGCGCTCGGGGATGTCGACGCCGAGCGTCGAGCCCTCGCGACCGACCCGTTCGAGGAGCTGTTTGCGTTCGTACTCCTGCACACACGCCCCTCCGTGGCCGAGCGGCAAATAAGCCTCGGCGGCGGTCCGTCGTCAGCGATATGCGCCCGCGGGTCGTATGGCCGGCTATGTGTGGCCGATACAGCCTCTTTGCGTCGCCGGCGGATCTCGAAACCCGATTCGACGCGGCGTTCGGGGACGGGTTCGAACCGCGGTACAACGCCGCGCCGGGGCAGGCGCTTCCGGTGATCACCGACGAGGAGCCGGACCGGGTCCGCCGGCTCGAGTGGGGGCTCATCCCCCGGTGGGCGGACGATTCGACGGAACGCTACATCAACGCCCGCTCGGAGACGGTCGCTCAAAAACCCGCCTTCGCCGAGGCGTACGAACGCCGCCGGTGTCTCGTCCCGGCCGATGGCTTCTACGAGTGGACCGACACCGGAGGCGGCAAGCGCCCGTACCGCGTCGCCCTCGCGGACGACCGCCCGTTCGCGATGGCGGGCCTCTATGAACGCTGGACGCCGGAGACGACACAGACGGGCCTCGACGCCTTCGCCGGCGGGGGCGGCGCGGACGCGGCCGCCGGCTCACCGGACCCCGTGGAGACGTTCACCGTGGTGACGACCGATCCGAACGCGGTCGTCGAGCCGCTACACCACCGGATGGCGGTCGTCCTCGATCCCGACGAGGAGGCGGCGTGGCTCGACGGGAACGAGGTGTCCTTCGAGCCCGCACCCGCCGAGGAGTTTCGGTCCTATCCGGTCTCGACCGCGGTCAACGACCCCTCGAACGACCGACCGGACCTCGTCCGACCGGTCGAAGCGTAGGGGCGGCCGAAGACATAAACCGCCGGCAGCCATCCGGACGACCGATGGACACCCCCGAGTGGCTCCCGGTTCTCGGCGCGGAGGAGGATCCCGACGATCCGTTCCTCGACCGCGCCGCGCGCTGGGCGGTCGACCTCAGGTATCGCGACGCCCCGCGACCGGTCCGACGGGCCGCGAAGGCGCAGTTGACGGGGGCTGTCGGTGCCGCACTCCGGAGCCGGACGCACCCGGTCGGCGACCGGATCGAGGCGGCGATCCGGACGGCGGGTCGCGGTCCTGCGACGGTTCTCGGCGGCGACCGGGCCGAGCCCGAACACGCGGCCGTCGGGAACGCGGCGCTGTCGCTCGGCCTCGGGTTCGAGGGGTCGATCCTCGGCGGGTCGACCGGCCCCAGTTGCGCGTTCGTCCCGCTCGCGTACGCCGAGACCGCGGGCGCCGACGGGGAGGAGCTCCTGGCCGCACAGCTCGCCGCCAACGAGGTCGCCGGGCGGCTCGGCGCGGCGGCGGCCGTCGGCCCGTTTTCCGGTGCCAACGCCGGCTGGATCCACGCCGCCGGCGCGGCCGTCGGCCGTGCAGCGATCGAGGGCGACGACGCGGAGACGCTCGCCGACGCCCTCGCGCTGGCGCTGTCGGGGCCCCAGCGCCCGATCGAACGGTCGCGGCGCGACTCCGACGCCGGACTCCTGGCGGCCGGCGATCCGATCCGGGGCGGGATCGCGGCCCTCGACGGCGCGCGCGGCGGTCTCACCGGTTCGCGGGAACTCCTCGACGGCGACGGCGGCCTCCTGTCGGCGCTCTCCGCCCGCCCGGCGGAGGCGTATCTCTCGGAGTTCGGCGAGCGGTGGCACACCGCCGCAACGAGTGTCGCCGCCGTCCCGGGAACCCTCCCACAAGCCGCCGCGACGGAGGCCGCACTCGAGGCCCGGGGGCGCTTCGACCGCGGACGAACGACGGTCGACCGAGTCGAGGTCGGGGGACCCCACACGCTGGTGTCGGGGGATTCGGGGCTCCGGTCCGCGCCCGACGGGGATCGCTCGCTCGCCGCGTCGCTTCGGTCCGTCCCGCTGGCGGTCGCGACCGCGCTCGTCGAGGGCGATATCGAACCCGCGACCGTCGAAACGCCGACGCCGGCCGTCGAGCGAGTCGCAGACCGCGTCGGGGTCGAACACGATCCGTCCCTGACGGTCGCGGCGCTTCGCCCCGCCGTCCCCGAAGGCGTCGAGTTCCGATCCGCGGGGCGGTTCGTCGCGCCGACGGTCGCCCGGGCGGTAGGGCCGGCCGGGACGCTCCGGCACCCGATCGCGGTGCTCGGGACCGGGCGACGGCTGACGACGCCGGCGGACCCCGACGACCTCGAACGCGCCGTCGGTGCCCGCGTCACCGTCCGGACCGCCGGCGGTCGGACGATCGAGGCGAGGATCGACCGGCCCGCCGGGACGGCCGGCGGACCGCCCGCCGAGATCCGCGCGATCGCCCGGAGGAACTGCCGGGAGGCGCTCGAGGCGCTCGGCCGCGCGGAGTCCGACGCACGAACCCGGACCGATCGGCTGCTGGGGATCGACGGGGCGGACGCGATCCGCCTCGACCGGCTCGTCGGGACATAACAACACGTAAGAATTCGGCGGCCGGCGAATCCCGTATGAAGTACGCACGGATCGAGACGGCGGAGGGCGTTCTGGAGGGCGAGTACGACGACGGCACCGTTCGGACGGACGACGGAACGTACGGCCCCGAGGAGTACGACCTGCTCGCGCCCTGCGAGCCGTCGGTGTTCTACTGCGTCGGCCGGAACTTCGGCGAGAAGGTCGACCAGATGGACTACGAGATCCCCGACGAGCCGGATTTCTTCATCAAACCGCCGGTCTCGCTGCACGACCCCGAGACGCCGATCCCGTACCCCTCTTTTTCCACCGAGTTGACGTACGCCGGCGAACTCGCGGCCGTCATCGGGACCGAGTGCAAAAACGTCGCCGAGGACGAGGTCGACGACGTGGTCCGCGGCTACACGATCCTCAACGACCTCGACTGTCTCGATCAGGAACGCCGGACTGCCCGGAAGGCGTTCGACTCCTCGGGGCCGCTGGGGCCCGTCATCGCCGACGTCGACCCCGTCGGGATGGAAATGACGACCCACATCAACGGCGAACTCCGTCAGGAGGACAACACGGAGAACATGTTCATCAAGCCGCGCGAGACGGTCTCGTTTCTCTCCGAGCGGTTCACGTTCAAACCCGGCGACGTGATCAGCTTCGGCAGCCCGGCGAACCCCGGGGTGCTCGAGCGCGGCGACGAGATCGAGATCCGCTACGAGGGGATCGGCACCCTCCGAAACACTGTCGAGTATTGACCTCCTCCTCCGCGTGAACGCGGAGGAATCCCACCACGGGATTTCAGGCCGAGTGTAGCGGCCTGTTGGTTTCAAGACGCATACGTTCCACGCGTCGTCTGCTGGGTTTCAGCATCGGCGTGGCTGTCTTGTGGCCCGGTCAAAGAGGCCCCATCCGTAGCCGAGTCATCGTCACCGGCCTTCTGCCGGGAACTCCGGTCGCTTTGGCGGTGACTCTCTCCACTACGGTAGCGGTCTGCAATGTTTATCGCCCCGTTCAC
>CAZOFL010000037.1:0-6685 GCA_964579035.1 uncultured Natronomonas sp.
AACATCTCGGGGGCCATCACGGTGTACCATCGCTTCTCCTGTTTCCGTTTGGATACTGATCGTTCGCTCATGATCGTGTTGTCGTGTCGGTTATTCGCTGTGCGACTGTGAGGTTCGAAACGTAATCGTCGGCCGTCGTCCGCAGGCCGCCGCTACTGTCCCGTTCGATCGTCGTCACGACGACGCCATCGCCGTCGCGAGTCTCGACGCGGGTCGATACCTCGTCGGTGTTGTCCGGGGCGATCGCGTCGGCGATCACCCGCGGGTGGTCGTGAGTCGTTTCGATCCTCGCCCGCCGCTGGCCCGCGGTCATACGGCCTCCCTGAACGTCGCGGTGAATCCCGCGATCGTCCCGTCGAAGGTCGCCGTTCCGTGCGTGCCGCGGGCCGTCGCCCGGCCGTCGAGGGCGGCTGTGGCCTCCCGCAACGGTTTCCCGACCGCCGTCTCGCCGGCCGCCGCCGCCGCGCCGTCCGTCACGGCGAGCGCCACCGGCTCCGGCGACCGATACGAGAGGCACAACCGGGCGACGGTGCCCAGAAGCGCCGGCGATCCCTCCTCGAGCCGGACGATGTAGACGCCGTCGTATCGGCCGGTGTCGGCCCCCCGGAGCGCCGCGTGGGCCCGCCCGCCGTGAGCGCGCCAGGATTCGAGCGCCGCCGCCTCGACGTCGTGGCCGAGCGCCAGCGCGATCGCGGTTCCGGGGCGAACCCGCGCGAGCGAGTCGAGCACGTCGCCGAAGCCGCCGAGCGTTCCGAATCGGTCGGTGACGTAGGGCCGGAGCGCGCGTTCGACCGCCTCGGCGGCCCGCGGTGGCGAGCCCTCGATCGCCGACAGCGCGACGAGCGAGGCGAGCTCGCGGCCGCCCGGATCGCCGAGACTGTCGAGATCGTCGAGGGCGTCCTCGACAGCCCCTTCCTCGCCCGAAAAGGACGCGTGAACGAGCGTCGTCCCGGCGAGGCCCGCGATCGGATCGTCGGTCGGGACCGCGACGCCCGGTCGCCGTTCGAGGCCGGCCGTTTCGAGCAGCCGTCCCGAGGGCTCGACGCCGGCACAGGCCGCGCCGGCGAGTGCGAGTTCCGGATCGACTGCGTCGGGGGCGAACCCGGAGACGATGTCGGCCGCCTCGACAGCGAGGGGTTCGGTTTCGAGGGTCACGTCGCCGGTCGGATGACCGACAGCGACGCCGCAGTCCGATCCGGTCGCCGGTGGCTCCGGAACGGCCGCGAGACTGATTTGGTAGGGCGTCTCGAGGGCGTCGAGCCCGCGGGCGAGAAGCCCGGCCGCCGCGACCGCGTCGCCGTCGGCTGTCCCGACGAGCCGAACGAACTCGGCGTCGGAAAGCGCCGCAGCGGCGCGGGCGTGAGCGTCTTCCGGGTGACCGGCGGCCGACATCGGATTACTCCAGCAGTTCTTTGGCTTCGTCGTACTCGTAGGTGAACGACTCGTCGAGTTTGTCACCGCGGTAGTAGTTGACGAGGCGTCGGATCTTCGATTCGGTGTTCTGGAGCGCTCGCTTGTTCTGAGCGTCGCCGGGGTTTCGCTCCATGTGGTCGCGCAGGCCGACCGCACGCTCCATCAGGTTGCGGAGATCCGCCGGCAGGTCATCGGTCGCGTCGTTTTCCTCCAAGATCTCGGTGATCTTCTTGCCCGTGGCGAGTTTCACGTCCGGGACGGGGACGCCCTGGACGCCCTCGTCGCGGAGTTTGAGGCCGATCACGCTGGGGTCGTGGCCCTCCTCCGCCAGTTCGACGATCCGCTCCTCGATCGCCTGTTCGTCTACGTCGCTCCACTCGGGTGGTTCCGTTGCCGTCGGACGGTCCGAACCGGACGACCCGCGACGGCGTGAGTGCATTCGTGCCATTGTTGAATTGGAACTGCACGGACCGCGTCTGACGGCGCTGGTCGCCGCAAGCGGCGTCGAACCGCCGCGACGTCGCGCCAGCACTACCGCAATCCCAAGCCGACCAATCGGCCGGCGAGTCGGATTTGCGGTCGTGCGGTTCCCGTCTCTACCTCGTGTACTCGCACACAAAACGGTTTCTACTCGGCGTTTTCCCCGAGGAACGCCCGAACGCGCGCCGCGAGGGCCGAGTGGAACCCGGAAGGGTCGACCGACGGGGACGCGCCGTACAGGCGTCCGTGCTCCTCGCGGACGATGTCCGTGACCGCCCGGTCGTACAGCGACTCGAACGTGACGGCCTCGCCCCGCCCCGCTAGCTCGGCTTCGAGTTTCCCGAGACGGCGGTCCGTGGCGCAGCGCTCGGCCAGTTCCTCGGCCGGGAGGTCGGCCGGGGGCGGCGGTTCTGCCCCCTGGAACTCCGGATGGAGCAGTTTCGCCCGCCCGCCGCGTTTGTTCCGGACGACGACGCCCTCGGCGGGGCCGTCGTACCAGGCCGATCGTGGGACGGAGTACGACGCCGCGTCGAAATCGCGGGTGTTCACTTCGCGCTCGATCGCGTTGACCGGTTCGAGCCCCAACCGCTCGAAGATCGCCTGAACCGCCCCCGGCGGCCGGAACCGCCCGTCCGGTTCCGACCAGACGTCGAACCCCAGAAACGACGGCAACCGGTCCCAGTCGTACTCGATCGCGTGGCGGTGGGTCGCCTCGCCGAAGAAGACGACCGACTCGACGTCGTCGACCGCACGCCGGAGCGCCGCCCGGTCGAGACGCTCGCGGACGTGTCTGACGGCGTGACCGTACGGATCCGGGATCGCGGCGGAGTCGTCGTAGACGCGGGTCCGGCCGCCGAACCGGAGCACGCCGGAGTCGGTGAGTTGAAACCGCAGGTGGGCCCCATCGATCTTTTCGAGCAGCCACAGGTGTCCGGCGTCGAACAGTCCGTTAGGGGCGTCGGCGAGTCGGGGGATTGTGGGGTACGTTTTCATCGCGCTATGGCATGTATCGGACGCTGACGATCCCCGGTTCGTGCCGGATCTCGACGCGGTCGACGCCGAGTCGAGCGGCGCGCGCAAGCGTCGCCTCGTCGTCCAACACGTCGTCGACGGCCTCGTCGGTATCGGCTTCGGGCACCGTCAGGACGTGCAGTTCGCCGGTCCCCGCGCGCTCGTGCCTCGTCACGTCACCGACGGGCTGTTTGGCGGCGATCTCCCGCTCCTGTTCGGTTGGGGGTTCGGGGCTCTCCTCGATCGAGAGCGTCCGGCGCGCCTCGATTTCAGCGACCCGGTAGGTCACCTCCATCGGCGGGTCGGGTTCGAGAACGCCGTCGATGACCTCCGCGCTCTCGACGCCGGGATTGTCCTCGAGGGTGTGGACCTGCCCGCTGTCGACGTCTTTCAGCACCGCCGACCCGTCGTCGGCGTGTGTCACCACGAACCGTCCCTCCCGTCGTGTCATGGGCGTTCGAACGCGCTCGATCCTTTTCGGCGTTTCGACGCGGCGCTCGGCGGTCGCTTCCCATCGACAACACCTTTGAGGTTCGCCGCCGCCGTGGTGGTATGAACGTGGATTTCGGCAACGCACTCGATTCGGAGGCCGTCACCGGAGTCTCCGAGGAGTCGCTCGAACGGCTCGACGACCGAGTCGCCCGGGCACACGATCGGATCGACGACGGTATTTCCGATCGGACGTTCGGCTACGCGAGCCTCGCGTTGCCGGCGGATACGGAGCCCGAAGCGATCCGATCCGCCGTCGGGGGATTCGATCCGGAGGCCGTGTTGACGGTCGGGATCGGCGGCTCGGCGCTCGCCGCGGAGACGATCACGTCGGCGCTCGGCGTGTCCGGCCACTACAGCCTCGACAACGTCGATCCGGCGGCGACCCGACGGCTGCTCGAGTCGCTTCCCCTCGAATCGACGCTCGTCAACGTCGTCTCGCGGTCCGGCACGACGGCCGAGACGCTCGCGAACTTCCTCGTCGTCCGTGAAGCGATGGCCGAGGCCGGCGTCGAGTGGGCCGACCGGACGGTCGTCACGACCGGCGAGTCCGGGCCGCTCCGGGAGTTGGCCGACGAACACGACCTGCCGAGTTGTCCGGTCCCGGACGGCGTCCCCGGCCGGTTTTCGGCGCTGTCGCCGGTCGGGTTGGTCCCCGCCGCCGCGCTCGGCCGCGATATCGAGGCGATCCTCGAGGGAGGGAAGGCAGGGCGAGCGGCCCTCGAACCGTCGCTCTTCGAGTGCCCGGCCTACGCCTACGGCGCGGTCGCTTACGCGCTCGAGGCACGCGGCGCGACGATGAACGCGTTCGTGCCGTACGCGGAGGCGCTCGAACCGCTCGCGGAGTGGTTCTCCCAGCTGTGGGCCGAAAGTCTCGGCAAGGACGGCCTCGGACAGACCCCCGTCCGGGCCCTTGGTGCGACCGACCAACACTCACAACTCCAGTTGTATCGGGCGGGCCGCAAGGACAAACTCGTCACCCTGCTCCGCCCCCGCGAACGCGAAGACGAACCGATCCCCGAAACCGAGATCGACTCGCTGTCGTATCTCGGCGGCGGCACGCTCGGCGAGTTGCTCGACGCGGAGTTCGAGGCGACGGAGGCGTCGCTCGCGGCGGCGGGGCAGGCGAACGTCCGCCTCGAGATCGACCGCCTCGATGCCGAAAGCGTCGGGCGGCTCCTGTATGACCTGGAAGCCGCCTGCATCCTCGTCGGCGAACTGTCCGGCGTCGAGACGTTCACCCAGCCGGCCGTCGAGTGGGGCAAGCGGGCCGCGCGGGGGTTGTTGGACGCCGGCGATTTCGAGGAGGCCGAGGCGGTCGATGAAAAGACAGTTCGGGATGTCGAGTAACGGCGGGCGTTCGCGCGGCGCGTGCGGCGACCCTTAGAACGTCCCGACAGCGTCGGCGTACGTGAACCCGAACGTGATCGCGTTGTAAAGCCCGTGAGCCAGCGCCGGCACCACGAGGTTGTCGGTGTATTCGTAGACGGCGCCGAGGAGCGCTCCGAGCGGGAGCAACAAAAGGAAAACCGTCACGAGCGTTCCCGCCACGTTCGCCGGATCGAGATACGCGAAGATGTGGACGACCGCAAAGATCACCGACGCGACCGCAACCGCCGATGCGGTGTCGAACACCTCGGTGAGCCGGGTCTGGATAATCCCCCGATACAGGAACTCCTCGGCCGGTCCGACGACGAGCACCGAAAGCGGGAGAAACACGAGCGCGATGGTGGGATTCGCTTCGATGCTGTCGGCGACGCTGTGATCCGTCAACGGCAGGCCGAACCACGCGATGAGGGCCGGCAGCGCGACCGCGAGCGCGACGAGGGCGACGATCGTTGCGGCCGTCACGGCGGCATCGAGGAGCGTCGGTCGCCGGGCTCTGACGTACGAGAAGGGGATGCCGTGTCTGTGAAGATACAGGGCGCCGATGGCTGCGAGGCCGACGTACGTCCCGAGTGTGAACAAAAGCTGTCCGGACGGAGCCTCCACGGATATCGACAGCGGCGTTCCGACGAGCCCGAACGTCACGATCCCGAGCAGAAACCCGCCGAGCAACCCCATCGCGCCGAGGGCCGTCATCGTGGCGACGGCGCGCCCCGGTGACACCCCCTCCGATCGCTCGTTCATTGGCACGCGTTGGATCGGATGTCGATTAAGCCTGTCCGTCCGACGCCGCGCGTCCGTCACTTGTCTGACATATGCTTATGCCAACGGATGTCATATGAAGAGTTATGCCACGCTACTGTTTCGAGTGCGGCGACGAACTCGCCAGTCGGATCGATGGACTCGCGACCGGATACGGGATGACGGAGGAGGAGGTCGTCAGCCAACTCGTCGAGGTCGGTCTCGAGGAAATCGGGGAGCGCCGCTCGCACGGACCTGCGGAGTGACCCCGCCCTAGGGGCGTTTTCGCTCCAATCCGCTGCCGCAGATCTCACAGCGGTCGTGGTTATCCTCGAAGACGCGACCACATCCCTGACACTGGAACTGCCAGTCCAGCCGTTCGTCGATCCCCTCCTGTGCGATGACGTCGACGGCGACGTCGAGCTTTTCGGCGACGTTCTGCATCGCATAGTCGTCGGTGACGAGAGTTGCGTCGAGTTCGAACGCGGTCGCAAGCAGCCGCACGTCGGTTCGGGAGAGCGTCTCGGCGTCCCCGGTCTCGCGGGCGGCGCGCTCGACGCGGTCGACGGTTTCCGGGTCCGGGATGTGAATCCGCATTCCGGACCCTTCGAGGGCGTCGAACCGGTAGCCGGCCTCGTCCTCGAGTTCCTCCCGAACCATCGGGATTGTCGCGATCGGTTCGTCCGTCGTGTACTCGTCAATAAACGCCGACGAATCGAGCACGTGCATGCGTGTTCAGCGATCGACGACGATCGTGTCTTTGACTGCCTGAACGTGGCTGACCGGGACTCGGTAGTTGCCCGCCTCGTCCCGCTCGAACTCGAGGTCGCCGGCGCGTTGGCCGGGGTCCAAAATGAGATGATGGAGCGTCCCCGTCTTCAGATCCATCGTGATGTTGTACAGAGTGCCGAGATTGGAGCCGTCCGATCCCATGACTTCCTTATCCGAGAGGTTCTCCGCGAGTATGTCGGGCATACTCCCGCTTGAGGTTTATCCGGTATCAACGTTCGGGTCGTCGAGTCCCTCAAAAGGGGCGGCTGTCACGGCTCTCAGGACGGCCCGCCGGCGCGGTCGGGCGGCCCGGCCGCATCGCTCGCCGCCGAGTCGTCGGAGTCCTCGGAATCCGAGCCGTCAGTGCTGTTGTCGTCCGAGTCACTATCGTCCG
>CAZOFL010000037.1:6785-19173 GCA_964579035.1 uncultured Natronomonas sp.
GAGTCCTCGGAATCCGAGCCGTCAGTGCTGTTGTCGTCCGAGTCACTATCGTCCGCCCCCGGTTCAGGCCCTCCCGCGTCGTCCGGCGGGCCCGCGTCCGCCGGGGGACTCCCCTGTTCGTCGCGCGCATCCGAGACGGTCCCGTTGTCGGCCGGCGACTCGGGTGTGGACGGTCCCGGGGACTCGCCGTCGTCGGATGGGCCGCCGGGCGACGTCTCACGTGGGGGACCCGAAACGCCGCCCGGGGAACCGGCAAGCCCGCGAGCCAACTCGGCGACCCCGGGGCCGCGGACGGTTCGGGCGTTCGAGCGGATTTCGGCGAGGCGCTCGGTGTCGACGCCGGCCGCTGTGGCCCGCCGTTCGGTGTTGTCCGCGGCGCGTTCGATCCCCGTCGCGTCGACGGCGATCCGGGTCGCGATCGATCGGTTCCGGACGTCGGGCGCCTCGCCGAGCGTTTCCCGCTGTGCGGACAGGCGGTCGGCTCTGGCTTCGAGCCGCGCTTGGCGTGCCTCGATCAGCGCTTCGCGCTCGGCGGCGTCGTCGGTTCGGTTCAACGCGGCTTCGAAGCGTCCGTCCTCGACGTCCACGGCGGTCTCCGCGCTGCTGGCCTGCATGAACGACGAGATGTCGGCCCCGAGCGAAGCGTTGTCTCCGCTTTCGGGCGTGTCGGCAGTCGCCCCCGCCGTCCCGGCCGTCGCGGCGATCGCGGCCGTGCCCGAAGCAGCGACCACGACGAGCAGACAGACGCCGGCGAGCCGCTTGTTCATCACGTGACACTCACTGCGGTATCGAATAAAAACCCCTCCACCGTTCGGATCGTTCAGTTCCGCCTCTCGAGGGCGCTAAATTCGATTAAATAGTTTATAGCTCGTTCTGAGGATGTTTCTAATCAGTCGGCGGTCACAGCGAACACCGGACCTCAAGCACGGCAGCGGTATCGGACGATCGACCACGGACAACGTTTATGTATGTTAGCATATAACAATCACACGACGGCATGTTTGAACAGTTTTCAAGCGGGTACTACCTGGGACGGCTCTACGTCGAGCCCTACGGCGGCGATCACGCTGTGATCAACCGCAAACACCACGAACAGGTCGCAGAGCAGTTGTACGACGCCGAAGACGAGCCGCTGGTGATGAAAATCGGCTCGACACACGTCGCGGTCCACGGGGCGGCTGACGTTCCCGGACGGACTGTCGCGCTGCCCGAGACCGCGCTGTCGGCCTCCGGCACGGACAACCCGCCGGCGTTGCGCGAGGTGTTTCTCGCGAAGGCCGACCGTGCCCGCCAGTTGCTCGAGTTCGGGTCGGACGGTCCCGCGGGGTTTTAGCCGGCGGCGGCCGTCGGTCCGACGATGCTCGATGACCTCCTCGGTCGGACCGAACTGAAAGAGCGGATCGAAGCGCTCGAGCAGCGCCGCGACCGCCTCGAAGCCCAACTCGAGGCCGAAAGCGACCGCCGCGCCGACGCCGTCAGCGCAAAGCAGGCCGCGGAGGAGCGGGCGAACCGACTCGAGGACCGGATCGCCGACCTCGAGGGGAAACTCGACAGCGCGGACGCCGAGGCGCCCGACCTCGGCTTCCGCCGGGAGGAGACGCTGCGTGGCCGCCGTGTGGACGCGGTGCTCGACAGGCTCGAATCGCTGGAAGGCGCCCCCGAGGGCATACTCACCGCGTACGTGGAGTCGAACCCGCCCGACGAACTCCGCGAGTTCCTCGGCGATCGTACGCCGCTCCTCGCGCGTGCGTCCCCGTGTCTCGCCTGTACGGACGACGCCGGCCTGCTGGCCGCCGCGCTCCGACCCCCCGTCGCCCCGGACCCGTTCGTCGAGCGGTCGTCGACGGCCCGGATCGAGCGGTCGTGGTTCCGACCCACCGGCCGGTTCGCGCTGGCGTTGGTTCGGTCCGATATCTTCGCCGTCGGCGTTTACGAGGACGACGAGCGCGTCTCCTATCGGGGGTTCGAGAGCAATATAAAAAGCGACCACTCGAAAGGCGGGTTCTCGCAGGCGCGGTTCGAACGACTCCGCGACGAGGGAATCACGGCCCACGTCGAGGAGTGTGCGGAAGCGCTCGAATCGATCGAGGCCGACCGACGCTACGTGGTCGGCGACCGGCGGCTGATCGGGAAGTTCGACGCAGACGCCCGGGCGGCGGTCGACGCGACCGGTAAACCGGAGTCGGCGCTCTCGGACGCGTTCGCGGATTTCTGGTCGGTTCGGCTCTACGGGCTGTAACGAGGCGCAGTTGGTGTGTTTATTACCGGCGACGGCCTCCGGACACGCATGCGAGTCGCAATCCTTGCCCACGAGCAGTTTCCCGACCGGGCCAAGACAGCCGTCGGGGTCCTCCGGTACGGCGAGCAGGACGTCGTTGCCGTCCTCGATCGCGAGACGGCGGGAACGACCGTCGGTGATCATCTCCCGGGAATCGGCGAGGACATCCCCGTCGTCGACAGTGTGGCGGACGCCCCCGCCTTCGAGGCGCTTCTCATCGGGATCGCGCCCATCGGCGGCGGCTTCGACGAGTCGTGGCGGCCCGACGTCCGGGCGGCGATCGAGCGCGGCGCGAACGTGGTGTCCGGGTTGCACTACCTTCTCGACGAGGATCCGGAGTTCGCCGCGCTCGCGGCCGATGCCGGCGTCGAGTTGCGGGACGTCCGGAAGCCGCCGGCGGATCTCACCGTCGCCGAGGGGATCGTCCGCGACCTCGACGTCGAGGTCGTCCTGACGGTCGGGACCGACTGCTCGACCGGAAAGATGACGGCGACGCTGGAGCTGCTCGAGGCGGCCCGGGCGGCCGGACTCGACGCCGGGTTCGTCCCGACCGGGCAGACCGGGATCATGATCGACGGCGGCGGGATCCCGATCGATCGGACGATAAGCGACTTCACCAACGGTGCCATGGAGCGGTCGATACGCGAGCGCGCCGACGAGTACGACTACCTCTTCGTCGAGGGGCAGGGATCGATCGCCCACCCGGCGTACTCGGCCGTCACCTGCGGGATCCTCCACGGCGCACAACCCGACTACCTCGTTCTCTGTCACGAGGCCGGCCGGGAGTCGATCCACGGCTACGGGTCGTTTCCGATCCGGGAGCCCCCGACGCTCGCCGAGCTGTACGTCGAGCTCGCGGAGCCGGTCGCGCCGACGGAACTGCTCGGCGGCGCGTTGAACACCGACGGGCTTGACGACGCCGAAGCCGAGGCGGCGATCGAGGCGTACGGGGCGTCGCTCGGCGTTCCGGCCGTCGATCCGATCCGAAACGGTGCCGGGGAGATCGTCGCGGCGCTGTCGGAGCGCCGATGAACGCCGGCTTCGAGACGGTCGAGTTGGCGCTCGACGTCCCGTTTAGCATCGCTCGGGGGACGACGGAGACGACCGAAAACGTCGTCGTGTGGATCGAGGCCGACGGCGAGACGGGGTACGGTGCGGCGGCCCCCTCGCCGCGCTACGGCGAAACGACGGGAACTGTCGAAGCAGTCCTGCCGGACCTCCTCGACGCCGTCGGGAGTTCGGAGGACCTCCATGCGCTTCGGACGATCGCCGACCGGCTACGGGGCGTCGTCCGCGACAATCCGGCGGCCAGAGCCGCCGTCGACGCTGCACTGTGGGATCTCGCCGGAAAGCGCCTCGAGGAGCCGGTGTATCGGCTTCTCGGCCTCACGCCCGACGCCGGATCCCTCCCGCCGACCTCCTATACGATCGGCCTCGAGGGGACGGACGCGATGGCCGAACGCGCCGCGGAGGCGGTCGAGGCCGGTTACTCCGTCCTGAAGGTAAAACTCGGAACCGACCGGGACCGCGAGATCGTCGAGGCGGTCCGGACGGCCGCCCCCGGGGCGAGGATCCGCGTCGACGCCAACGAGGCGTGGGGGCCGAAAGAGGCGGTTCGGAACTGCCGCGCGTTCGAAACGCACGACGTCGAGTTCGTCGAACAACCGGTCCCGGCCGACGATCCGGACGGGCTCCGGCGCGTCTACCGGCGCTCGCCGCTCCCGATCGCGGCCGACGAGTCGTGTCGGACCGCGAAGGACGTGCCCGCGATCGCCGACCGCTGCGATATCGTGAACCTGAAACTGATGAAGACCGGCGGGCTGACGCCGGCCGTCGAACTGATCGATACTGCCCGCGCACACGGGTTAGGCGTGATGTGTGGCTGTATGCTCGAGACGAACGCCGCAATCGCGGCCGCGGCGCACCTGCTCCCGTTGCTCGATCACGCGGATCTCGACGGCTCGGTGCTTTTGGCTGACGATCCGTACGCGGGAGTTCCGGTCGAATCGGGACGGTTCGATCTCGGCGCGATCGGGGCGGGAACCGGCGTCCGGCCGCGGTGACCGGCGGGCGGACGGCTCGGTGTCGTCCGTTACGGCGACAACCCCATACGGATTACCGTAACAAGGTACCGGCGGGTGGAAATCAGCATACTTCGAGGTGGAACCTCCGGTCTCACGTCGTGCGGGACCGAAGCTCCCGCGCTACCCTCAGCGAGCGAGCCCGTCAGGCCGAACAAAGGAGGGTGGGGTCGATTACTGCTGACGCTCGCCGGTGAAAGACTACAGGAATCCGTATCAGTTCGGCGGGACGACGAAAAGCGAGACGGCGACGAGGAGGCCGGCGACCACGCCGCCCGCTCCGATCCCGGCGATCGTGGGGATCGCGAGCCACCACCCGGCGGCGGACCCGCCTGCGACGGACGCCGGGATGGCGGCCAACAGGCCGTCATAGCGCGTCGGTGGCTTCGTCACGGACAGTCGTACGCACCGGTAATAATTAAATGTCATTACTCGCTTCGGAAACCGGACCGGAAGGCAACCCATAAGCGGCACCGGTGGTGAAAGCGGGTATGACCGACGCCGAAATCCGTCGACTCCGCCGCGCCGGACTCACGATCGCCGGTGGCGGCGTTCTCCTCGGCGGGCTCTCGTTCGTCGTGCCGGCGGTGTTTCTCGCCGGCGCGTTGCTCCTCGCCGCCGTCCTCGTCCAGTTCGAGGGGCCGTCGGGAGGGGACGTGCTCAACATCGGATTCACGCTCGGGCTGTTCGGCGCGCTGCTTTTCGCCCACGCGGCGGCCGGAATCGGGCCGTTCGACGCGTTCGTCATCGCGGCGGCGCTCGTCCTCGGTGGCGTCTTCGAACTCGCCTTTGCGCCGTGGCTTGCGAAGTACGCCCCAACTGAGTAGTAAACTACCCCACTCTGCTCGCGCTGACGCGCTCGCTGTGGGTGGGGTCGTCCGAGAGACGGAGTCTTTCGAACGACGTCCCGGTTCCGCGACGCTTTTTTTGCCGGACGGTCGGCTTGCGCCGACAGTCCACGCAGGAAGCGCAGTCTCCGGAGGCGTCGATTCGGAGCGTCCCACTCCGACTCGGTGGTGACGGCGTGGACGAATCACAGAGCGATCCGTTCGCACACCGGAGAGCTCCGTCCGGGGACGTCCTCAGAAACGCTTGCGTTTCTGATGGGCTGCACGAGAGCTTGCTCTCGTGAACGCTGTATCCCCTCCCTACTGCGTCCTCAGAACGCGAAGCGTTCTGATGTGCAAACGAGAGCTCCGCTCCCGTTGACGCCGTGTGTCCGATCCGCGGACTGCGCTGCTCGTTGATGAAGGGGGCGTAGCGACTTAACTCAGTTAGGCGCCGTCCGCCTCGGCGTGGCTCCGGCGGCGATGCATCGCGTTGGCCGTCCACGTAATAACCGGTTCGTCGTGTTGGTTGTATCCGACGAGTTTCGTCCTGACGTGGCCCATCTCCGGGTTGCTCTCGGAGACCCGCTTCTCGAGCGCTTCGACCTCGATGCGGAGCGTGTCGCCGGGGTAGACGGGCTTGGTCCACTGCAGTTCCTCGACGCCGCGGGCCCCCATCGACGATTCGGGATCGAGAAACCCGTCGACGAGCAGCCGCATCGACATCGAGGCGGTGTGCCACCCCGACGCCGCGAGCGATCCGAATATCGACTCCTCGGCGGCCGCCTCGTCGACGTGGAACGGCTGTGGGTCGTACTGTTCGGCGAACTCCTTGATCTCGGATTCGGTCACCTCGTAGCGGCCGTCGATCTCGTAAACGCGGCCGACCTCGATGTCCTCGAAGTAGCGTGCCATCGTTCGACCGTCGTGCCCCGGGGAATAAAAACCCGCAGTCCACGATCGGGTGGCGTTCCGAGGACTCCCCCGCAGCGTTAGGAGCGCTCACCGTCGACGACGACCGTCGCCGGGGCGATCGGATCGAGCGCCTCGATCGCGGCCACGAGCTCGGAAAGTTCGTCCTCGTCGGTTCCGACGACGTCACCGGCGAAGTCGGTCGCCTCACCGACACGGATCGTCGGCAGGGACGCGCCGGAGAACCCCTCGACGATCACGATATCGTACCCCGTCGCGGCGAGGCGGGCGAGGCTCCGCCGGAGCGCGTCGACCTCCTCCGCGGGGTCGCGGCCGTCGCCTTTCCCGCCGCGGCTGATCTCGAACGTCAACGAGGGGGTGATCCCGACGACCGCGTCCGCCCCTGCGGTCCGGTGGCGGTGGGTGTCCGTCCCCGGCGTGTCCGGCTCGATGTCGTGGTGAATCGATTTCACCGTCGCGACCCGCTGTTCGGACAGCGCCCCACAGAGCGCCTCGACGAGCGTCGTCTTGCCCGCGTCGCTCGGGCCGACGACCGAGACGACTGTCGGCCGCCCCGTCGCTGTCGGTTCCGCGTCGTGTTCCGGCGACTCTGGGGCTGGATCGTTCACGGTTCGTGTCTCGGGCCGGCCGTAGGTAAGCCCTCCCCTCGCTCCCGGCGGACACCACAATGCTTAGGCGACGATGTGGCGAACCGCGGGTGTGAACCTGCTCACGGACCCGACCAAGCGCCGCTGGCTCGCGTGGGGGGCGCTGGCGCTCGTCTTTCTTTTGGTCAACATCCACCGCTTATCCACGGCGGTGCTTTCGGAGCAGTTGACCGCCGATTTCAGTATCACGGCGGCCCAACTCGGGACGCTTCACGCCTCGTTTTTCGTCATCTACGCGTTCATCCAGATCCCGACGGGGGTGTTGGCAGACCGGTATGGACCCCGGTACGTCGGCTCGATCGGCGCGTTCGTGTTGAGCCTCGGGGCGATCGGCTTCACCGCGAGCGGCGGCTACCTCTCGGCCGCCCTCTCCCGTGCGGTCATCGGGTTCGGCAGCGGCGTCATCTTCATCTCAATCCTCCGGTTCTGTGCGAGTTGGTATCGGGTCGACGAGTTCGCCACGATGGTCGGGTTGACCTCCGGGATAGCGGGCGTCGGCGCGATCTTCGCGACGACGCCGCTCGCGATCGCGGTCGAGTGGTTCGGCTGGCGACCGACGGTGCTGGGGTTGGCGCTCATCGGGTTCGCCTCCGCCGGGGCCGTCTTCGCTCTGGCGCGGCAGTCGCCGGCCACGGCGGGGCTCGACTCGATCGAGAACGTCCCCGAACAGGCCTCGGTGACGCTCGTCGAAACCGGCAGCTACCTCCGGGAGTTGGCCGGCGACCTCGATCAGTGGCTGCTCTCGCTCGCGTTTTTCGCCGGGATGGGGACCATCCTGACGGTCGTCGGTCTCTGGGGCGTCCCGTATCTCGTCGCCGTCTACGGCCTCGACGTCACGACGGCGTCGTATTTCACGCTGCTCGGGTCGGTCGGCATCCTCGTCGGCGGCCCCGGCGTCGGGTGGATCTCGGATCGGATCGGTCGCCGCCTCGTTCCGATGATGATCGGCTTCGGCTTTTTCGCGCTCGTCCTCGCCGTCATCCCCCTCTTCGGCGCACCGCCCCTTCCGATCGTCGCGGCGCTGTACTTTTTTATCGGTAGTTGTATCGGCGTGAGCGTCCTCGCGCTGCCGGTCATCAAGGAGCGATACCCCGCCGAAGCGAGCGGCGTCGCGACGGCTGTCGTCAACGGCGCGGGCTTTTTCGGGGCGACGATACTCCCGACGCTCATGGGGATCGCCGTCGACCGGTACCGGACCGGCGACGTCGTCGCGGGAACGGTCACCTACACCGAGTTCGGCTACCGGGTCGCGTTCGCGATCACGACCGGCGCCGCCGTCCTCGCGTTCTGTAGCGTCGTCGCGTTGTACCTCCGGGACCGCCGCCGCGGGCTGTTGGGTGCGGCCTGACACCATCGGCGGTCGCTCGGCTACGCCATACTCCGGAACTGCGTGGCGATCTCTTCGACCGCGTCGAAGCCGTGTACCTCGCCCTCCAGTTCCGGAACGAGCGTCAGCGGTCGGTCGAACCGCTCTCTGGCCTCCGCAATCCGGTCTTGCTGGCTCCGGTGGCGCGATTGACACCGCTGACACTCCGGCGACGGATCCTCGAGCACCTTGTTGACGACCACACCCTCGACCGGAATTCCGTAGCTGTCGAGTTCCGACAACAGGCGTTCGCTTTCGAGGACCGCCATCGTCTCCGGGACGAGGACGACGTGGAACGCCGTCCGCTCGGGATCCCTGAGCGCGTCGCCGACCCGTTCCATCCGGGCCTGAAGCGCCTCGAGGTCGAGCTCGGGGGCGTCGTCGTCCGGTCCGTCCTCGTTCCCGGTTCCGAGGAGTCCCCGAACCGAATCGGCGAGCCCCGACACCTGTGCCCTGACGGAGACGAGTTTCCCCATCGCCGACTCCATCACGTCCGGGAGTTTCAACAGCCGAAGAGTGTGCCCCGTGGGGGCCGTATCGAAGACGAGACAGCCGTATCTCGGGTCGTCCATGTAGTCGACGAACAGATCCATCGCCGCGGCCTCGTCGGTCCCGGGGGCGATTCCGGCCTCCATCACGTCGTCGAGATCGCCGTCGAGCGTGATTCCGAGGTCCTCGAGTTCCTCAAGGGCGGCGCTGACCTGTCCGCGGTACCGGCCGATCCGTTCGCCGGGATCGACCTCGACGGCCCACAGATCGAGACCCTCGCGGATCCGCGTCGGCTCGGCGCCGACGGGCGTATCGAACACGTCCGAAAGCGAGTGTGCAGGGTCGGTCGAGACGACGAGCGTCGGCGTTCCTTCTCGGGCGCGGGCGAGCGCCGTCGCGG
Organism: uncultured Natronomonas sp.; assembly: GCA_964579035.1. Taxonomy (GTDB): domain Archaea; phylum Halobacteriota; class Halobacteria; order Halobacteriales; family Haloarculaceae; genus Natronomonas. The sequence continues at coordinate 15,807 of CAZOFL010000037.1, forward strand.
CCGCACACGTCGTCTTTCCGACGCCGCCTTTCCCGCCGTACAGCACGTAGTTGCTCACGGTCACACTGCGGTTCTCACCGACAAAAGCCTCCCGTCGGAAACCGGGGCGTTTGTACGGGGGCTGGCCGAAACCGTTGGTATGGACACCCCCGATTCGGACTTCGGCTCCGATCACACCCCCGACTCCGACCCGAAGCGAGGGACCGAGACGCCCCGTGTCGCCGTCATCGGCGGCGGCGTCGCCGGGCTGACCGCCGCCACGTTCCTCGCCCGTGCCGGCTTCGACACCGTCGTCGTAAACAACGGCGAGTCGATACTGCGTCGGAACGCACACCTCGAGAACGTGCCGGGGTTTCCAGCCGGCATCAACCCCCGCCTGTTCGCCGACCTGCTCGAACGGCAGGCCGAGCGGAACGGCTGCCTCCTCGGGGACGGCAGCGTGGAGGCGCTGGAACCGTCCGGGGACGGCTTTCGAATCCGGATCGAGGGCGACGCAGCGGCGCTCGTCGCCGACTACGCGCTTGCGGCCTCGTGGGCCGATCCCTCGTATCTCCGTGGTCTCGATCCCGTCGGCCTCGTCGAGCGCGGATCGAAGACGTACGTCGGGATCGACGACGACGGCCGGACCGGCCTCGACGGACTGTACGCCGCCGGGCGGATCGCCGGCAAGGCCCACCAGGCGGTGGTCTGTGCGGGCCACGGCGCCGACGTGGCGCTGACGCTCGTTCACGACTCCGAGGTCCCCTTTTATCACGACTGGGTCGCGCCGGAGGGGTACTTCACCGACCGAGGGCGGGAGGTGCCGCCCGGCTGTGAGGAGATCGATGGGACCGAACGGCGGCGGCGCGAGCGTGAATCGATGGAACTGATGACCGACGCGTTCGAAACGCCACACCCCGACGATCCGACGACGCACCCGAGGCTCCGCGAAGAGGATTAATAAACCCCGTCAGCTGATCGTGACGTGGGCGCTGTCTTTGTTCAATGCGAGATTCGTCGCGATTTCGGCGTTTCGAGCCGCGTATTGTGCAGTCTGTCCGAGGCTAACGAGCACTTCCCGCACCCGGAGGAGATCCTCGTTGGGCATCTCCTCGAGGTCGTTCAGGATCTCGGTTTCGCGGTTCTGGATCTCGGCGAAGAGGTCCCGCGTCTCGATCGCCAGGTCGTAATCGCGGTTGACCGCCGCGCGCACGCCGAGTTCGGTTATCTCGTTCACCTGGTCGGTGAACTCCCGGATCCGCCGCATCGTCGCGCTGTCGACGTTGAGCGTGTGGCCCTCGGTTTCGAGGACGATCTCCGCGATATCCTCGGCGTTGTCGGCCGTCAACTCGAGGTTTTTCGCGATAGAGCGGTAGCCGATGAGGGGAAAACCCGAATCGAGGCCGACGGCGCGCGCCAGATTGGGGTTCTGGTAGGCGGTGAAGATGAGCCGAAGGAGGAGAACGAAGATCTTGTTCGCCTGCCGTTCGCGGTTCAGCGCCCGCTGTGCCAGATCCGGGTTGCCGTGGGCGAGCGCTTTGATCCCCTCGTTTCGCATCGTCGAGCCGGTCGATTCGAGCCGTTCGAGGAGGTTATCCAGCGTGAAATCCTCGGGGTCGACGGAACACCGGATCGCGATCCGTTCGGGCGTCTCCTCGATGACACCGAGCCCCATGAGCTGGGTTTCGGCGTTGTAGACGGCGTTGATCTGGGCGGAGTCGAGCGTGCCGCCGCTTTCGACCTCGACGTGGATGATCCGCCGGCCGAGCACGTACTGTGCGACGATGGCGCGCTCGACCGAGTCCGCGTCCAGGTTCTGTGCGTGAATGACCGCCTCGCTTTCCTCCTTTTGAACGGATTCGGGCATGACCGTCAGCGTTCCCTTACTTCCCATCCGGAGCGACACCTCGTCACCCTTCTCGACGCCCTGATTGCTCGCCCACTCGGCGGGCAACGTCATCGCGAGGGTCGACGGGCCGAGCCGTTGTACTTTCCGAGTCTCCATACTGCATCAACTGTTGCGAGAGGACTTAATATTCACTATACATTAGGAGATATCTGCCGTTACGATTATACAATATCAACATACGCGGAGCCGGGCGGTCGTGTGCGGACACTCCGATACCGGCCCGTGCGAATATATATTCCCCGACCCAAGGGGGGGACGTGCCAGACCAGTTCGACGGCGGCGGGATAGAGGCGGACGACATCGACGACACCCCAACGGTTGCCTGCAGCCGGTGTGAGCGCGAGTGGGATCTCGAATACGAACTCGACACGCTTCGGGTCGGTAACCGCGCAGTCGAACGGTTCGCGCTGGATCACAAACGCCACGCCGGACATTTTCCCGACGAGGTCCAGCCCTGGAGCGTCGCCTGCCAGCAGTGTTCCGACGCCGACGAATTCCTCACGGAGCGGCCGGCGCGGCGCTGGGCCGAGACCCACGCCCGCCACACCGGCCACGACGTCTCGCTCGGCCACTCCGACGGGGGATCGACGACGGTCGAGTCCGAGTAGGTCGGAAGGCTGTCCCGCGGATACGCGAAGGTTTACTTCGGGCAATCGAGTGAGGGATCGGTATGAGCGACTCCGGCACGAACGACCACGGATCGTCTTCGGATGGAGGGACCGATGCGTCCGCCCGACACGACGACGTTGATGTCGGAACGATCCGGGACCGACTCGAAGAACTGGAGGCCGTCGTCGACCACCCCGACGAGCGCCGCGAGGTCAGACGGACGATCGGGCTCGTCGATCGGCTCCCCGCCTCGTCGGTCCGCGAACGGATCCGGAAGTTCACCAGACGCGACATCGCGGAGACGTTCGTGGGGAGCATCCTCATCTCGTTGCCGCTGCTCGTCGAGGACGGCGTCTTCGACATCGCCGATCACTTCGTCGAAACGCCGGTCTTTTTGTTGCTCAACGCAGCGTTCGTCGTCTCGATGACGGCCGGGCTGATCTACTACGCCGATTTTCGGGACGTCAAAGTTCACAGACCGCTGTTCGGGCTCGTTCCGCGCCGGCTGGTCGCGGTCCTCGCGATCTCGCTTCTGACCGCGACGTTCATGATGACGATCTGGGGGCGAGTCGGCGGCTGGGCGGAGCCCGACGTCGGCTTCGCGCGGGTGTCGGTCATCTGGGCGGCGGCGGCCTTCGGCGGCGCGCTCGGCGATATCCTCCCGGGTGAGTCCTCCGGGTCGGACATCAACGACGAACTCGACCAGTTCGGGGAGCGGCTCGGGATCGGCGACGACGAAGGGCTGTTTTGAACGGCCCCGGCGTCCGGTTGTCGCAGGTGCCCGCTTCCCCCGTTGCCGTCCGTGACGACCGCGAGCACAACCGTCGGCTTCGACGCCGGTTGGTGTCGGAGATCGGACGACGGAGCGCC
>CAZOFL010000038.1:0-16958 GCA_964579035.1 uncultured Natronomonas sp.
GGCGTTCGGGCTCGCCGATCACCTGCTCGAGGATGAGCTTGATCATCGGGATCGCGGACTTCTCTTCGGACGAGAGGATCCCGTGTTTCATCGGCCGCCGGGTCTCCTCGTTGAAGATGTTCGCGAAGTTCAAGGCATCGTCGCCGACGACGTACACGTTGTCGTCCTTCCGGATGTGGAGAACGTCCGAGCGACTGAGCATCCGCTCGGCCATATCGCTGTAATCGATCTCGACGAAGGAGTTTCGTTGCGATACAAAAACCGTTTCGTTGCCGTCCTGCTTGGCCGAAACGATGTTCATCGTCCCGACGTCAATGCCGCGGGCCATATCTAAACCGCCGGTGGCGGACTATTAAAACTATCTCCGGTTTCTCACGATCCATCACCGGCCGAGATACGACCGGACCTGCTCGATGACGCCCGTTTCTTTCGTTTCCGCTTCCTGCTTTTGTTGTTCGCGGAGTTCTCTCAGCGCCGCAGCCTGTTCGTCGACACCGCTTGCGCTGTCGGTGCGCTCCTCGCCGCCCTGCATCCCCTGCAGCGCCGACAGTTGGTCGTCGATCCCGGAGGATCGGTGAACCTTCGCCGACTCCTGATCCAGGGACTGCCCCTCGAGGTTCTCGTCGGGCGTGATTCGCAAGCTGTTGGTGTCGTCCTTTTCGACGCCGCCCCACGTGATTTCGGTGCCGGACATCGCCTCGTCGATATCCCGCCGAACTTCCGACTCCGTAACTTCGGGATCGACGGAGTCCGCGCTCCCGGCCCCGCCGCCGTCGACGCCGCCGGTCCCTTCGGTTGCGGCCGGTCCCTCCACGCGCTCGATGTGGTATCCCACCAGTGCGGCCCCCGTCGCCGCGAGTACGCTTATCAGGCCGACGGCGTAGACGGTGACTCCATGGAGGCTGTAATCCGGCGTCCCGTGGTTCCAGTTCGAGGGGTACACCGCGAGAAAGAACCCGATAGCGACGACGACGATCGCCAGTCCGCCCGATGCGACGTACAGCGCACGCCGGTCGACCGGCAGCAACACGACGACGGCGACCAACACGAGCGGCAGCCCGAGTGCGCCCATCGCGAAAGCGATCTCCCGGATCCAGAACACGATCCCCGAGAGGACGGCGCGTTCGACGACGAACAAAAAGAGCCCGACGAGACCGAGACCGAGACCGCCGAAAAACAGCGCGAACCCGAGATACACGTCCGTTCGACGGTCCGGTTCCCCGATGTACGTCCGGTAGAGTTCGACGAGGCGATCCTCGTCGGCCGCGTCGGAGGTAGCCATTTGTCGGTGGTTTCGGCCGAACCCCTATGACTGTTTGGCCTAGAATACGGTCGGCACTTGCGGCGGTGACGCACGGAGGCCCCGACATCGGGTCGTGACACGCCACCTGAACGGCAAGTCGATTCCATCGATACGTGAACGCGAGAGACAGGGCAGAGCGACGCCCCGTATCCATGGGTGCCCGAGAAGTATCGATACTGATCGAGCGGGTCGATTCATGGATCACCGAGATATTCCGATAACGTATCCGAATATTTGCCTCAGTTTCGTGTAATATACACGCAAATAATATTGTACAATGGTCCCAAAACCATTATTAACTCTGGCGGGCGTACGTATAGGTGAGCACAAACACATGGTCACCACACAATCACCCGAAACGGAGCCGTCGGTCGGATGATCGAATTCACGGCGCTTCCAACAACGGCACAAGCGGCGCTCCTCGTCGCGCTGGTATTGGCCGAGGCGGTCGTTCTCTACGTCGGCTACGGGATGTTGGAGGAACTGATCGCGCCGTCTGTTCTCGACGCCATCGCAAACGCCCGATAAATGGAACTGCTTGGACTGTCCCCGGAGTTTTTAGTGCTGTTCGTCAGCTTCGGCTTCATGGTCGGGGTGTTCTTCGGATTCTTCGGCATGGGCGGATCCTTTCTGGTCACCCCTGCGCTTCTTATCCTCGGGTATCCGGCCCCCGTTGCGATCGGTAGTTCGATGGCGTTCGTCTTCGGAACGGCCGTGATCGCGACGCTCAAGCACCACGACGTCGGCCAGGTCGACTACAAACTCGGCGCGTTGATGTTCGTCGGGATCGTCCTCGGCATCGAGGCCGGGAAGATGCTCGTCTTCGGCCTCGAGGCGATCGGCCGGGCGGAGTTGGTCGTCGGGATCGCGTACGTCCTTCTGTTGGGCGCGATCGGTCTCGTGTTCACCCGGAACGCCCTCGATCAGGATGACGTCGACGGGGACGACCGACGGGAGGACGACATCCCCGACATCGCGAGGAAGATCAAATCGTACAACATCCCGCCGATGGTGACGCTGACCGACGGCAGCAAGGCGTCGATGTGGACCATCTCGGGCGTCGGCGGCGGCGTCGGGGTCGTTTCCGGATTCCTCGGTGTCGGTGGCGGATTTATACGGATGCCTGCGATCTACTATCTGATCGGCGTTCCGCTGGCGGCGGCGGTCGGAACCAGTCTCTTCGGGGCACTCATGTCCGGCGCGGTCGGGGCCTTTAGCTACGGACTCTCCGGCGTCATCGACATCGGTGTAGTGACGGCGTTGCTCATCGGCAGTGCGCTCGGCGCCCGCATCGGCTCGGCCTCGACGGCCTACGTCGACGAGAACGACGTGACGATCTACTTCGGAATCATGCTGCTTTTGGCCAGTACCGCGGTCGCCTTCGGCGAGTTGGCTACTTGGCTCGGGATGCCGATACTCGACACCCTGAGCTTCCTATTGCTCATCGGATCGTCGGTGTTCGTCACCGCCGTCATCCTCTATTACGGTGTAATGTCGGTCCGTGAACGGAAGGCGCTCGCCGACGCTGAGCCACACGGCGACGATTGAGTGGTCGGCCCGCCGGCGGTCGTCGAAGATCCGTAGCCGACGGGGGCGAAAACACATCGGAAAGCGCGCCTCCGGGGGAGCGGTATCGGGAAACTGGTTGGGAGGCGGGTGCCTTTCCGGAAGTTTCGGAGCGCTTACCGACGGACGAGGCGGCGACTCGGGTATGCTCCGGAGACAGTCGGACGACTGCCTCCAGCACTGGTGTCAACGCTTCCCGGTCGCGACCTCCGCTCGGACGGGAAGGTATCCCCGGCGGGCGAGTACCAGCGAGACTGCCGGCATCAACACGAACGCGGTCAGGATCGCCATTCCCATCGCCAGTGCGATCGCGACACCGAAGTTCGCGAGCACGGGGAACTCGGAAGTGATCAACACGCCGAACCCGAGCATCGTCGTCGCGCCCGAGCCGAGCACGGGGCGCGATTTCTGTACGATCGCCGTTCGCATCGCTTCACGGGGATCCACGCCGTCTCCGGTTTCCTCACGGAAGCGTTCGTAGATGTGTACCGCGTAGTCGATACCGATCCCGAGGATGATCGCCGCGGTCGTAACCGTCAGGGGGTTCCACGGCACGCCGAGAAGATACATCCCGCCGGCGGTCAGCGCCAGCGTGCCGCCCGCGACGCTCCCGATCAGGAGGACCGACTCTCGACCGGAACGCAACACGAGTCCCAAGAACAGGGCACCGAGCCCGAAGCTGAGGAGCGTCGTCCGGGTCAGCCCGGATGTCACGTTCTCGATCACGTTCCGGTTGAGGACCATCTCACCGGTCACTCGTGACTCCATGTGGGCCGGCAGCGTCGCGTTCGCCGCCCGGTTGGTGTCGTCGATGACCTCGCGTTCCGTCTCGCCCTCGATGTCCTCGACGAACACCTGCACGACGACCCGGTCGGGGTGGTCCGCCGGCGTGAGCCCGAGCTGCGGCGGTCGGTCGACCCTCGTGCGACGGTCGAGTTCGTCTTCGAACTCCGCTCCGGGTTCAGGGAACGCGTCGCCGTGCGGGCCGGACGCCGGCGGGGTCGCCGCGCCGACCTCCATCGCCCGGGCGGGGCTCATCACGGTCACGACGTGTTCGTGTCGTTCGATCTCGTCTTGGAACGCCCGAACGTGTTGGAAGTTCTCGTGCGTATAAGCGTCCTCGGTCTCAATGATGACGTAGTTGATGTTCGGGCTCGGAACGGTCGCTTCGAGCTCTCGGATGTCCTGTCGCTCTTCGATGTCCGGCCAGTAGTCGAGCATGTCCTCTTTGGTGTCGACTGCGGGGTACGCCGCGACCCCGCCGCCGACGGCGGCCCCGAGAACGAGCACGATCAACAGCGATCGAGCGGATATCACGACCGCGAGCCGGTCGAAGAACCACTCCAGTCCGGTCGGCGAACCGCCGCCGTCGGTTCGAACGGCCCCGCCACCGACGGAGTTCTCCGTCGCCGCGGCGTCGGACTCGGCACCGTCGAACGTCACGAGAAGCGCGATGAGCATCGTGATCGACAACACCATCGCCACGAGAACGCTGAACACGACCGTGACACCGAACTGCCGGACCGGCGGCACGTCGGCGATAAAAAGCGATCCCAGCCCGACCGCCGTCGTCCCGAGGACGATCGCCAGCGCGCGACCGGTCGTCCGGGAGGCTATCTCCGCGGAATCGATCGGCGACCGACCGCGCTCTCGCTCCTCGACGTATCGGGTCTGGATCTGGAGGCCGTAATCGATCGCGAGTCCGAGCGCGATCGGCATGACGCCGAGCATGATCGCGTTGAACGCGAAGCCGACAAACCCCATCATCCCCAACATGGTGACGACGACGGTCAAGGCCATCCCGAGCGGGAGCGCGACACGACGAGTCTTCCGGAGCCGGCCACGCATGATCGCACCGACTAGCGCGAGAATGATCGCGAGCGCGAGCACGAACAGCCCCAACATCTCCGGTAGCATCATCCCGAAGGCGGCCTCCTCGAACACCGGCGTTCCGGTGAGCGTCACGTCCATACCGTCGAGATCCGCGCCGTCGGTGGTCGCCCTGAGCTGTTCTTCGACGATCTCGTCCTCGCTCGGGGGCAAGAGGCCGAACAGTTCGCCATCGCGGTCGTCGGGAATCTCGACATCCCCGTACTGGACGATGATAATGCCGGTGTCGCCGCCGTCAAACATCGCCTCGCCGTCCTCGACGGCGATCGGATAGGCGTCCGGATCGGCGTCGTCGGGAACGGCGGGATACTGCTCGGTAGCCTGAATACCGGGGTGCAGGTTCGCGATGACCCCCATGTTCGATCGGTGCTCGTTGTACGAGTAGTTCAGCGAGTAGAGCACCTCCTCTTTCGTCTCCGGGACCTCCCCGCCGCCCGGACCGGCCTTGACCGGGTGGACCGGGCTCGTCACGAGGGCGGCGGAATCAACCTCGTCGTAGTACGATTGATACAGCTCCGACAGCTGCTCTTGGGTTTCCGGATCGTACAGGTCCGTGTCATCGTCCGTCTCCACGACGACGAAGACGACGTTCCCCTTGTCGAAGTCGGCCTGAATCTCCCCCCAATCGTCCATCGTCTGTGAGTCGCCGTCGACGTACAGTTCCATACCGAGGCTCATCTGGAGGCCGGCCGCGCCGACCAACGAGACGCCGAGTAGCACGAGGACGCCGACGAAGACGATACGACGATGCTCCGCGGCGGTTCGACCGATCCGACCCAGATGCGTTCTCGATCCGCTGTCGTTCTCACTCATTGGTTTGCTTCGAAGTGACGCTTATATTGTCATATTCGTACATATCTATACCCGATTCTGCCGGCGTTGCCGACCGGAGGATAGCTGGTTACAAGCGGCGGTAAACCGTTCTGCCGGGCGGAAACCCGTGACGTTACTTCGAATCGATTTCGCGCCGGAAAGCGCTATGGCCGCGATCAGCCACGGATGGACGGTGTACGTCAACACGAGCCCAGACACGACGACCGTCCCCGCGAATCGTCGTCCTCTACTTTTGCATAGCATTGTTATGGCTATACAATATTACTCGGCGCTTCAGGAGTTTAAATTTGTTCGTTAGCTAACCCTGCGGGGGTCGGGGCGACGAACGAGTGGATCGCTCCGTCGGGACTTCGCCCTAACGCCGTCGGCGTTGAGTCAGGGCGGAGTGTGAGTTTCCACGCGGCGGTACACTGTACGCCCGACCGTCGCGGGAAACTACCGGGCGAGAGGCTCGTCCGGAAGCGCCAAGACGGCGACGACCGCCGGCGGGACGTGAAGCACCATCAGACCGATTACCTCGCTCGTCGTCACACTCTCGAGGGCGAACGCGAGCCCGATGTTGGGGAGAAACGACAGCAGTAACGCGACGACAGCAATGCGGACGAACGTCGTATCGGGTGTCGAGGAACGCCGTGTGAGTACGCCGTAGACGGCGGTCGCACCCACGATGCCGAGCACGGTCCAGACGACGATCCCCGGATATCGGAAGAACTCCGCCGATGCGACGAGCCCTTGGCTCAAGGCGATCCACCCGAGAGTGAGGTTGACCACGAGCGCGATCACGAGCGCACCCGCCCCTCGGGTGGCAAGCGTCCGGACCGTCACCGGCGTTCGGGATGGCGTGCCCATCGGCTATTTTGCCCGGGAGGAACGCGAGCAGGAATCGACCCCCAACAGCGAGTACGCGGGACAGTTACCCGTCGTTGCGGTAGCAAGCAGCACAACCGCGAAAACGCCCAACACGGGAGCGAGCACGGCCGGAAGCGAGAGGACTCCCGAAAGGATCGCGATCGAAGCGGTGCCCGCAGCGGCACCGACAGCTGTTCTGAGCCGTCCGTCCGTCGTTCCGACGTTTCTGTTCACACAGTACCCAACGGCTGCCACACTGATAAGGCTAATGTTGTACTAAAATAACAACACAGTCCTTCCTCATCGGTTCTCGGTCAGGAAAAAAGGATTTTAGGATTTTAATATTGCCTTTTATATACAACATCGACGCCGGTACGACGATGTACACATACGTGTCGTAGACACTCGGAAACGCTGTTCGTTTGGCGCACCACTGGTACCGATACAACGAGCAGTAACCGCGCTCTCCCGACCGGCGAGCGTCGAGGTACTAACCCGAACGGGAAGAACTTCGGGAACGCTTCCGATCTCGAGGCGATCCCGGTGTGTCTCCGGTACCCGCGCGCGACCGGCAGTATGGTCGCTGCGAGTGCGAGAAGTCCCCTCGCGGGGAGCGCCGAGGAGGCAAAGCGAGAATCGCCTCCGGCCGGTGAGTCCGACGAAGCGACCATCCGGAGCAACGGATAAGTTCGCGGATCGGATCGTAAGCCTACGCTGATCGTTCCGGAGGCACTACCAGCACGTTCGCGCTCGCGTTCGCGACCACGTCCTCCGTGACGCTGCCGAGTAAGAGCCGGCGGAGTCGACTGTGCCCTCGCGAGCCGAGGAGGGTTATCGTCGCGTCGACGGTCCCCTCGACGTCGAGGATTTCGTCGGCCGGGTCGCCCTGCCGCACCCGTATCCCGGTTTCGATGCCCCACTCCTCGAGCCGTGTCTGTAACTCGGCGAGCCGGTCGTGTGGGTCCTCACTCCCCGCCGGACCGGGGTCTTTCGGCGTTCGGACGTGGACGATCACCGCCTCGCTCGCGGCGTGTCTGAGATACGAGAACGCCTCGAACGCACGGTCGGCGTTTTCGGAGAAGTCAGTCGCATAGAGCACCCGTTCGAAGAGGTGCTCCCGAACGGGTTCGGGCTCGTCGACGCCCCGTTCGATACGGTTGACGAGCAGCGGGGCGATGGTCGTCCGTGTGAGGTTTCTGGCCGTCGACCCGATGATCCGGTTTTCCAGCGGGCTCTTGCCACGGGAGCCGACGATGATGAGACCCGCTCCGACTGTCCCCGCCACGCCGTTGATTCGTCGGTGTGGCGTGCCCCGGACGACGTGTGTCTCGACGGCGAACCCGGCGCGTTCGATCGTCTCGCTGTACTGTCGCAGTGCGCGCTTTCGGCGCTTTTCGAACTGCATCCCCGGCATTCCCGCGTGGACGTTCGAGGGTATGACCGTGACGAGGTGGATCTCCTCGACGCCGACCTTTCCGAGACAGTGCAAACAGGTCTCCGTCTCGATCGCCGCCTCGCTCGCCGCCGAGAGATCGGTCGCACAAACCGCTTTCATGTGCGTGGTACGGATCGAACGCATAATATTGTTTTGTATGGACAATACGAGGCGAAACGGCCGCCACGGAGTCCACGACACATACCGCGGCATCGCCGACGGAACCCCCACCTCGGTGTCCGTTCGACTTGAATCGGTTCCTCGTCGCGTCTCTGCACGACGAACGCCCGCAATCACCTAATCCGTGGCGATCAGTCGTCGCCGGGAGCTTCGGACCCGACACTCGCGTCCCGACTCCGCCAGACACCCTGTGCGTACGCCCCGAGAAACATCCCTGCGACGGCCCAGAGGATGGTGACGTTACCGACGCCGAGGCTGGCGTAGGCGGCACCGGGGCAGATCCCCGAGAGCCCCCAGCCGACCCCGAACACGGAGCCGCCGACGAGGACGTTCCGGTCGAACGGCTTCAACCGCCGACCGTACGGACGCCCGGTCAGCGGAGCGTTAGACCGGAGTCGCGGGACGATCCAGAAGGCGAGTCCGGCGACGACCGAGCCGCCGAACATCACGAACAGCAATCCGAAGTCCTCGAACGTCAGGAAGTCGAGCACGACCTCCGGACGCGCCATGTGGCTGAACCCGAGCCCGAAGCCGAAGACGAGCCCCCCGAGCAGGATGAGTGGCATGAACAGCGGATGCCGACTCACGGCGAGACCCCCACTGCCGCGACGAGGTTCGCAGTCAGAGTGGCGACGAGGAGAAACGTCATCACGCCGACGAGCGATGTTCTGGAGACGGAGCCGACCCCGCAGATCCCATGGCCCGACGTACAGCCCTTGCCGATCCGGGTACCGATACCGACGAGGATGCCGCCGATGAACAGCCGCCACGGCTGGACGTCGGTCAGCCAGACGGAGACCCCACCGATCTCACGAAGTTCGCCGCCGGTTCCCGGCGCGTAGAGCCCACTCGAGACTAGCCCCGACTGGAACGTCGCCGCGTAGATCGCCGCGCCGCCGACGATGCCGAGCGTGAATACGACGCGCCAGTCCCGGGACGGACGGTACTGTTCGAACCGTTCCTGGCCGGAGGCGTACGACAGCGTCGACTCGAGGAACGTGCTCGCGCCGGCGGTGATGCCGGTCCCGAGATAGACGAGGACCGTCCCGAGTCCGACGAGGATACCGCCGACAGCGTACCGACTGATTCCGTTCGGGAACAGCGCTTCGGCGGTTCCCGAACCGAGTAGTTCAGTGATCATCGGCCCAGCCATTCGTGGCCGTCGTCAGTCGCTCGTGAGTGCATCCTGGCTTGCGGCGCAGTTGTTCGGTCCCAGTTCGAGGGTGAACGCCTCCTCGTCGTCGACGTCGTTCCGACCGAGGTTCGTTGCGATTATCTCCTCGTAGTTGGCCGGCCGCGGCGGCATGTCGGCGAGTACCAGTTCCACGAACGCCTCTTCATCCATCGAGAGCGCGTCCATTCGTGTTTTCAACTCGGAGACGGATGCGGTGTAGGTGCCGTCGGCGGCGGGTGCGGCCGCCGTACTGAAGTGTGCGCCCCCGATGAGGGTGTTGTCGGGCAGCGTCAGGACGCGGTTCCGGAGGGAGTCGTACAACGTCCGTGCCGCGTCCGGGGCCCCGTCGTCGCCTTCCTCGAGATCGGGGCGTGCAACGCTCTCGACGAACAGTCCGTCCCCGGTCGCGAGCAGGCTCCCGTCGACGAGATAGGAAGTCATGCCGCTGGTGTGACCGGGTGTCGACACGGTCTCGATCGTCGCGTCGCCGACCGCGAACGTGTCGCCGTCGGTCGTCAGAGTCACTTCGTCGGTGTAGGTGACGCCGCGGTCGGCGGCCGCCCTCGGCAGGACGGCCTCGACGCCCGACGCGGCGAGATCGCGAAGCCCCGACACGTGGTCGGCGTGTACGTGGGTGTCGAAGGCGTACGTCAGTTCGACGCCCAGTTCTGCCGCATCCTCGAGATAGCGATCGGTAAAGGCGCGAAGCGGGTCGATGACCGCGGCCACGTCGTCGTCGTAGAGGAGGTAGCCGAGACAGCCGCTCGAGGGGCGCTGGTACTGCAGCAGCGTGCCGGCACCCTCGTAGCCGGTGACCGTTTTGGCCTCATAAATCGATGCCCAGCCGTTCATTCCTTCCTCCAGATGATCGACGTCGTAGCCTCGGTCGGCGAGCGCGCCGGCGACGTACTCGCTGGCGCCGCCCTTCGCACAGAGAACGGTAACGTGCGTGTCTTCGGGAATCGCCGCGAGGACATCGGCGCTGATCTCCTCGTCGAGAAACTCAAAGTACGGGATGTTGATGCTCTCGACGTTCTCGCCGTCGATTCGCCACTCCTCGTAGTCGCCCGCCATACGCGAATCGAGCAGCGTCACATCGTCGCCATCGTCGATTCGGCCTTTGAGCGTCTCCGGGTCGACCGATTCGACATCCGACTCCGGTGTGGGGAAATCAAGCGCTTCGGGATCCATGTACGTCTATTCGTTCTACCCAGAGTGGCTTAAGAGTTCGGATTATAGTGTACTATTCCCACAATATAAATCCGGAGAACAGCTACCGGTACGGGCTCCGGTTACCGCGCTTGGCGTGCCTGATCGCGTATAAAACGAGCTCGAAACTCCGTTTTGGTCATCAACACACTTATTAGGGACGCAATAGTATTGTGTACTATCTCCAACATAAGGGGACGATCAATGAGCATAGATGTGACTGAGACGATTGACGTAAAAGGACAGAACTGCCCGATGCCGGTCATCAAAACCAAAGGCGCCTTCGAGGAGCTCGGCGGCGGCGAGACGCTGGAAGTCGTCGCGACGGACTCCGGAAGCGTAAGCGACATCGCCGGCTGGGCGGAGTCGACCGACGGCGCGGAGTTACTCGACCAAGCGGAGGGGACAGACGGCGGCGACACCGTCTACAAACACTACGTCCGAAAGACCGAGTGAACATGAGTACGGACACACCGGTCGATTCCGACGCCGAGTTCTCCCCGGAGGAGACCGCGGACCTTCTGGCGCGCATAGAGGAACTCGAGGGCGAGGTCGCCGACCTCCAGACGGAGGTCGGGGGGGACTCGAACAAGATGGTGATCATCGCCACGAAGGGGACGCTCGATATGGCGTATCCGCCGCTCATCCTCGCCAGCACGGCTGCCGCCTTCGGCTACGAAGTTACCGTCTTTCACACGTTCTGGGGGCTCGAAATCCTCCACGAGGAACACTCCAAAAACCTCCAGTTGAGCGCGGTCGGCAACCCGAACATGCCCCTTCCGAACGCTATCGCCGCACTTCCCGGCATGGATCGGATGACGACACGGATGATGCGTGGAAAGATCGAGGACAACGACGTTGCCTCTATCGAGGAACTCATCGAAGTTTCACTGGAGAGCGGTGTCGATCTGCAGGCGTGTCAGATGACGATCGATCTCCTCGGGTACGACGAAGCGGAGTTCTACGACGGTGTGACGACCGGCGTCGGAGCCGCCTCCGCGTTCCAGGAGATGGAAGCGGCTGACATCCAACTGCTCGTCTGAGCGCTTCGTTTTTATCGGTACGGTCACCGTGCCATGGTTCCGTGGTCCGTGTATCGAACTGACCCTGAACCGTCCGAGCGGGCTCGCTACCAGGTCCCGTGGAACGTATCGAACGAGAGGCTCTCGAGCGGCTTCTCCCCGATCGCGATCTTGTACTCCCCCGGCGTCAACATCGGCTGTTTGAACTGCGGGCCGTCGTCGGTCGTGATCCGCGGACAACCGGTGTTGACGTAGGCGTCGAACCCGAAGTTCGTCAGCCGATCCGGCGTCACCTCGTCCATCGTCAGCATGTAGGCGTTCCCGTTGTTCTCGACGATCTCCTCGGCGACGTCCCACCGGCCCTGTCCGATCTTCGTACAGAAGACGACGCCCCACTCCTCGGCGTCCATCGCCCTGTGGACGGCGCCGTAGCGCTGTTTCATGAACGCGTCCGTGTCGGCGATCGTCACGACGTTGTTGACCGGGTCGGCGATGATGACCTTCTTGTCGGGGTGTTCCATCGCGAGGCCGAGCGGGTGGAATTTCCCGCCGCCGACGTAGAGGATCTGGTCGGCGTCGACGTCGGCGGAGGCGTAGTTACAGCCGAGCACCTGGCCCTCGTGGGTCAACCGCTCGTCGCCGCGGCGCGTCTCGACGGCGTAGCCGCGCGCTTCGAGCCACGACCGCATCTCCTCGAACTGGTTCATGTGTTGGGCCGTCGTCACGAGGCCGACCCGCTCGTCGTCCTCGGGGTCGGACAGCTCGTCCAGCGACTCCTCCATGATCGGCGTCACGTCGACGTTCGAAAACAGCGGCACGTAGATGATCTTCTCGGACTCCTTCATCGGCGAGTGCCCGAAGTGGACGAAAACGTCGGTTCGCCGCATCATATACGTATCGAGATCGCAAGCGCCGTAGCAGGGCTGTCCGGAGATGAGAACGGTCGTCCCCTCGGGCAGCAGTTCGCGTAGGTCGTCGGCGACCCGGCCCGCCCGCCGTTTCAGCCCTTCCGGGAACTGCAACCCGACCTTTTTCGCGTCGCGTTCCTCGACCGCCTCGACGATCCGGTCGAGTTCGTAATCCCACGTCCGCTCGTGTTTGAGCGCCATACCGGTGTTCCGGAGGTCCCCCGCCGTTCGCCCGGCGTCCGACTCTTGACTCATTAGCGCACAATTATACGTGACGGCGTAAAACAGCCGCGTTTCGGAGTGAAACCCCCACCGTCGGCCGGGATCCGCGGTTCCTCATTCGGTGTGCATAAAACTCGGGGGCCCAAACTCCGGTCGATGAGCGTCGAAACGACACCGGATTCGCGCGCGACCGAACTCGCCGAGGAACTCGGCGAGACGATCACACGACTTCCCGCCTACGAGGCGTTTCTGGAGGCGAAGGAGGCGATCCAGAGCGATCCCGAACTGCAACGTGAGATGCAGGCGTTCGAAAACCTCCGCGAGGAGTTCCTGATGGCCCGGGAAGCGGGCACCGCGTCGAACGACGACCTCCGTGAGCTACAGGCTGCCCAAGAGGAGCTCCACGCGAACCCGAAGATGTCGGCGTATCTGCAGGCGAAATCCGACATCGAGCTCCGGCTCCAGGAGATCGACCACATCATTTCCGAGCCGCTCGAGGTCGAGTTCGGGCAGACCGCCGGCGGTTGCTGTCAGGAGTGAACTAAGACGAACCACGGCCGGCACGATTCTTTTTTATCAGTGCCGGGATAACTCGTCCGCATGACTACAGCGCCGAGAGACGATGGGCTGTTCCGGGCGATCTTCGAGGGGACACCCGACGCGCTGCTTTTGAGCGACGACGAGGGGCGCTACGTCGACGCCAACGGGGCTGCGAGCGAGCTGTTCGGCTGTCCGGCCGAGGACCTCCTCGGACGCTCGATCGCCGATTTTCTCCCGGCCGACGCCGATTTCGAATCGGCCTGGGAGGCGTTCCGACAGGACGGCCAAGCGCGGGGAACGCTCGAAATCCAGCGCCCGGACGGCGACCGTCGGACCGTCGAGTTCGCCGCCTCGGCCGACATCCTCGCCGGAACCCACCTCTTCGCGATCAGAGACATCTCGGAACGGGAGGGCGGGCGCGTCGAACTCCACAGACAGACGGAGATGCTGACGAAAGTGTTCGAGACGAGTCCGGTCGGTATCGTCGTCGTCGATGCCGACGGTGCGATCGTCGAGTCCAACGAGCGCGCGGAGTCGGTCCTGGGACTCGGCCGGCAAAAACTACGGGGCCGAACGTACGACGACCATCGCTGGCGGGCGATTCGCGAGGACGGGACGCCGATGCCCACGGAGGAACTGCCGGTCGCGAGGGTGTTCGCCACCGGCGACGCCGTCTACAACGTCGAACACGGGATCGAACAGCCGGACGGTGAGACGGTGTGGCTGTCCGTCAACGCCGCACCGATCTACGGCGATGACGGGGTCGATAGGGTCGTGGTCGTCGTCTCGGACGTCACGAGTCGCCGGGAGTATCTCCGCATGCTCGAACAGCAAAACGAGCGGCTCGAGGAGTACTCGGCGACGGTGAGCCACGACCTCCGGAACCCGCTTTCGGTCGCCTCCGGCTGGCTCGACGTCGCCATCGAGGAGAACGGACCGACCGAACCCCTAGAGAAGCTCAACGACGCCCTCGATCGGATGAGTGACCTCATCGCGGATCTCCGCGAACTGGGCCGCTACGGGCAGACGGTCGAGGGAATGGTCGAAGTGGAGCTCGAGGAACTCGCCCACGACGCGTGGTCGAACGTCGACACGCCCGATGCGACGCTTCTAATCGAGGAGGATCTCGGCCCGGTGGACGGCGAGCATGGGCGGCTCCTCCAACTGTTCGAGAACCTCTTCCGGAACGCCGTAGAGCACGGCTGGGCCGGCGTGACGGCTCGGATCGGCACGCTCGACCACGGGTTCTTCATCGAAGACGACGGCCCCGGCATCCCGGAGCGGAGCCGCGACTCGGTCTTCGATTTCGGTTGCTCGACGACCGAGGGCGGAACCGGAATCGGCCTCGCGATCGTGAAGGCGGTCGCGGACGCCCACGGTTGGGACCTCGAACTCACCGACGCCGAGTCGGGCGGCGCACGGTTCGAGTTCCGCCCGCGGTGGCACCCGGATCGTGACGACCGGGCCGTGGGGAGTGAGGCGGAGTAGCGACGACGCCCGGACCGGCCGGCTTTTTCAGGACGGAACGCACAGTCCCGTCTATGGTGATACACTCCGATTGGGGCGAGTGGCTCCCGACGGCGGTCTCGAACGCCGAACCCGTGGGGCTCGACCTCTGGTATCTCGGCTGCAACGGCTTCGTCCTCAAGACCGCGGACGGAACGACCGTTTTCATCGACCCGTATCTGGGAACCGGTGATCCGCCCCGGACGATCCGGATGATCCCGGTCCCGTTCGATCCGGCCGACGTGGCGTCGGCCGACGCCGTGTTGGCGACCCACGAACACACCGACCACACCCACGGCCCCTCTCAGGCACCGATCCTCACCGGGACGGGAGCGACGTTTTTCGGTCCGTCGGCGTCGATGGAGGTTGCCCGGGGCTGGCGCGACGACCACGGCGTCGACGGCGAGGACCTCACCGAAGTATCGGAGGGCGAGACGATCGAGGTCGGATCGCTGTCGATCCACGTCGAAGCCGCCCACGATCCGGACGCCGATCACCCCGTCTCCTACGTCGTCGAACACGAATCGGGGACGTTCTTCCACGGCGGCGACGCCAGGCCGAGCGACGCGTTCGAAACGATCGGGGCGGCGTACGACATCGACCTCGCCGTCGTCGCGTTCGGCTCCTCGGGGATGATTCCCGACAAGCGGACGCGCGAACCGGCCTACACCAAGTGGTACGCCGACGGGAACATGGCCGCCGAGACGGCGAACCAGCTCCGGGCCGACCGTCTGATCCCGACCCACTGGGACATGTGGAAGGGACTCACGGCGGACCCGTTCGCGCTCAGGGATCACATTCGGGGCTTCGATTACCCTCGGACCCTTGAGGTGCTCGAAATCGGCGACCGGACCGGACTGTAGTCGCCGGTGTGGGCCCCCGATCCGTCGCGTAGCTTTATTTCCGGGGCGGCGCATCACCGAGTATGACAAGCGCCGATTCCGGGGCGGTCCCGACGGTCACGAGCGACGGCGTCACGGTCGAAAAGTCGTTCGAACCGAACGACTTCCCCGTGCCAGCGATCGCGTTCACCCTCCGCTCGGACCGGGAGCTCCCCGTCTCAGTCCGTCTCGTCGACTCGGTTCCCGAAGACGTCTCCCCCGAAAACATCGGTTTTCACCCGAAGTACGGTGCGGAGTTTTGGGACGTCGACGGCGACGGGATCGTCTTCCAGCGCGAACTGGCCCCCGAGGAGGAGTACACGACGGTGTACGGGCTCCGCGGTGACGACGGAGACCACCCCGAGAAGTTCCTGAGCGAACCGATCCTCGAGTCGGTCACGCCGCGGCCCGAAGACGATGAAGCCGACGACGCGGCCGATGGAGAGGCAGTCGACGAGGACGTGGACGACGCGATCGACGGCGAGACGGTCGGTGAGGACGACGCCGTCGACCACGACTCCGACACCGCGTCGAACGGCGGGCCGGACCCGACCGAGGAATCCGACGGCCAGGAGATCGACCCCGACGATGCGGACGAGGCTGTCGAGGAACCCGACGCTGATCATCAAGCCGAGGCGGTCGGTGACCACGAGGGGACGGTGTCGATCGGGTCCGACCCGGATGACCCGATCGCGGACACCCCCGAACCGTCGGACTCCGTGGAGGGGAGCTCCGAAGCGATAGACAATGCCGACGTGGGCCCGGAGGGCGGCGGAGCGGCCGACACACCGGCCCCCCACGGAGCGGCCGACGACGATGCCGGCGGCGAAAGCGACCCACCCGCCCACGCCTCCGAGGGGGCGTTGCTGGAGACGCTCGCCGCCGAGATCGAGGCCGCCGACCCCGACGATCCCCGGGTCGCCGCGCTTCGGGACGCACTCGGCGTGAACCTATCCCGTGCGACCGTCGAGGCCCGGATCGAACATCTCCAGTCCGCGGTCTCGGATCTCGAAGCATACACGGACGCTTTAGAGGAGTTCCTCGACGAGAACGGCGACGGCCGGCGGGTGATCGCAGATCTCCGCGAGGAGTCCGATGAGATGGCCGAGCGGCTGGACGACGTCGAGGCGACCGCCGGGGCGACGGCCGAGTCGGTCGAGGCCATCGAGAGCCGGCTCGACGCCGAACTGGGGGACGTCGACGCGGAGATAGACGACGTTCGAAGTGACGTTGAGGCGCTCGAAGCCGAACTCGAGTCGCTCTCGACGGAGCTTTCGGCGGTCATCGAGATGCGTGACCGCCTCGCAAGCGCGCTCGGCGGGCTGGGCGCGGACCCGAACGACGATGGCGGAGACGGCGAGAACGACGAGGGCGGAGACGGCGAGGACGAACCGAATTAAAACGGCGGCGACTGCCGTCGGCACCACGAGCAAACCAGT
>CAZOFL010000038.1:17058-18430 GCA_964579035.1 uncultured Natronomonas sp.
GGACGAACCGAATTAAAACGGCGGCGACTGCCGTCGGCACCACGAGCAAACCAGTCGGACTTTATCTCTCGAGGCACTCTCGCCGGTAATGACGACGATCGCCGTTGCCGTTCCCCGGAAGGGCCGGCCCCTCGAGGCGGTTCTCGACCGGGTCGCGACAGCCGCCGGGGTCGAGACGCTGGCCGACTCGATCGCCTCGACGCTGCGCTACGAGAAGGCTATCACGAAGGGCACACAGACGGCCGACGGCGACGCTTACGACCGGCTCGCGACCTACAGCGACACGGGACGATACGAACCTGAGTACACCCTGTTGCGCGACTCCCGGTCCGGGATGCCCCGCCGGATCGTTTTCGACTCGCTCCGCGTCGACCTCGGTGGGTACGACCTCCATCTGGTCGGGCGCGAGGAACCTTTCAGAGCGCTCAGGAAACACGACTTCCCGCTCGGCTTCGACAGCGCCGACCTCATTCTGGAGGAGGTCGTCGGTATCGAACGAGAGCCGCTCTCCTCGCTCGAGGAACTCAACGACCGGATCGACCCCCAAGACACCGACGTCCGTGTCGTCGGCGGTCTCGACGATACGGTCCACCACGCGCTGCTCTCGACGCCGGACGTGGCCGAGAATCCGGATCGGTCGTTCCTGCTCGATTACGAGGGGCCACTGTGTATCTCGCCGCGATACGAGCGGCTGGTTCGGGCCATCCTCGGGACCGACGCCATGGACGGCATCGACTTTCGGTATCCGGGCGACCGCGAAGAGGAGGCCGCCGTCGCGTCACTCGGCGTCGGCGTCTATCTCACCGTCACGGGATCGACGGCCCGCGATCACGGGCTTCGAGTGGGTGAACGGCTCTTTCCGAGCGAGACGGTGCTTCTCGAGAACCCCGCCGAGCGAACCGACGCGGTCGGGACCGTCCGCGACTCGCTTGTCGGCGGCGTCGAGGCGACGCCCAGGTGACGTTCCGACCGAATTTCTCCGCCCCGCCCGACCTCAGCTTCCGTGTCTCGTCAGGCAGTTCGGAAGTCCGATCAGCTCAACCGGTTCGGAGTTGTCGGGCGAGTAGACGACCATCTGTCCCTTCTCCATGTAGGGGACCTTTCCCTCGAGGTTCGACGGGATGTTGACCGCCTTGATCGCGTCCTCGTCGCCGAGGTTCAACACGACTGTCGTGTTGATCTGTTTGAATATCGGGTCGGCGATGTCCTGGGGGTCCTGTGTAATGAGAAAGAGCCCGAGTCGCTCCTTTCGACCCTGCTTTGCCGCCTCGGCGAACTTGCCGATCACGCGGTCGGCCTGCACGCTGTCGGCGTCCGTCAGGAAGTTGTGCGCCTCGTCCATCCCCAACACGAGCGGCGTCTCCTTGATCCG
>CAZOFL010000039.1:0-18100 GCA_964579035.1 uncultured Natronomonas sp.
TCTATCGCCGCGCCCTCGACGAAAACCTCCTCCCCGGACGCTCCATCGAGGGCGTCGCCACCGCCGCGTTGTACGCCGCCGCCAAACAGGCCGGAACACCGCGGAGCCTCGACGAGGTGGCAGCGGTCTCACGGGTGGAAAAAAGCGAGATCGCCCGCACCTACCGCTACGTCGTCCGCGAACTCGGACTCGAAATCAAACCGGCCGATCCGAAAAGCTACGTCCCCCGCTTTGCGAGCGACCTCGATCTCTCCGAGGAGTCGGAACGGCGTGCACGCCAGTTGCTGGACGGCGCCCGCGATGCGGGCGTTCACTCGGGGAAATCGCCGGTAGGGCTGGCCGCCGCCGCCGTCTACGCCGCCTCCCTTCTCACCAACGAGAAGACGACACAGGCCGCCGTCTCGGAGGTCGCCGACATCTCCGAGGTCACCATCCGAAACCGATACCACGAACTCCTCGAAGTCGAGCAAAACGCCGGTCGGTGACGACGGTCGCGTAGGCGTTGTCGGATTTATCGCCGCCCTACTCGCTCCATTCGGTCGTTCCTTGAGGACGTGGGCCTCCCGTCCGGTCCGCGAATTCCCACAATCCCGCTGTCGAGGATTCGTCCGCAGGAATTAACCTACGGCGCTCGAAGTAACTGACGAAGCATGACACACATTCTACTCGCCGTCGACGACGACGAGGCCCGCGCAAAACTGTCCGCGGAGAACGTCGCCGCTCTCGATTGGGGCGAAGCCGTAACCGTGACCGTCCTCCACGTCTTCACCAAAAACGTCGAGGGCGCGACGGTAAGCCAGATCGGATCGGCGCGCGCGGCGCGCGACGTACTCGAGGCCGCCGGAATCGATGCGGTGCTCTCGGAGACGAGCGGCTCGCCGGCCGAACGGATCGTCGCGTACGCCGACGAGGAGGACGTCGACGTCATCTGTCTCGCCGGGCGCAGCCGAACTCCCGCTGGAAAGGCCGTCTTCGGCAGCGTCTCCCAGTCGGTTATGCTGGACAGCGAGGTTCCGGTTCTGTTCTGTCCGACGACCGGAACCTGAACTCGAGGCCGCCCTTTTTATGCCGCGGTCGCGAGGTCCGTGTATGCCGGTCGAAACCGATGCGGAACTCCGAGAGATACTCGAACTCGACACGATCGCCGTCGTCGGCTGTTCGGCGACACCACACAAGGACGCCCACTCGATCCCGAAGTTCATGCGAAAGCGCGGCTACGAGATCGTCCCGATCAACCCTTACGCCGACGAGATATTCGGCGTCGAACCGTACGACTCGCTGTCTGCGGTCGAGGAGGATGTCGACATCGTCGACGTTTTTCGGCCGAGCGAGGAAGTCTCAGGAATTGCCGACGAGGCTATCGACCGTGCGGACGTCGAGGTCCTCTGGACCCAACTCGGGATCGCGGATTCCGAGGCCGGCGAGCGGATCGAGGCGGCCGGCAAACGCTACGTCGAGGACCGGTGTCTCAAGGTCGAGTACCAGCGGTTGATGGGCTAGCCCTCGGCGTCCGGGACCGCACCGTCCCCTTCGGCGTCGGGAATCACGCCGTCGTCCTCGGCTTCGGCTTCCTCGATCGCGGTTTCCGTGAGGAGTTCGTCGATGTCGATCCCCTCCTTTTCGGCGAGCGCCTCGAGGATCGCGGCCTGGCCGTCGAGTTTGTTCTCCACGGCGGAGACTCGCCTGTTCGTCTCCTGTACCGTCTCGCGCATCTCGAGTATCTGCTCGCGGAGTTCGTTGATCCGGCTGTACAGCTCTTCGCCCATGTCTGCGACCATCTGGAGTTTCTTGGTCGCGCCTCCGAGTCCCATACCCCTCGTTCGCGAGGATCGGTTGTGTGCCTTGCGGTCACTACGGGGGATTCATAACCGGTGACGGCGAACGCCGGCCAATGACGAACCCCGACCGGAGTGACCTCGAAACGGAGTTGCTCGTTGAGATGGTCGAATCCGTCGGCGTCGGCGTCGCCATCTACGGCGACGACGGTCGGTACCGCTACGTCAACGAGGCCTACGCTGCGATGCTCGGGGCGGATCGGGAGTCGCTTACCGGGGCGGCGATCTGGGAGATCGTCCCGGAGCTCGAACGCGCCAGGTTCGACGACTACTGGGCCTCGTATGCGGACGGCGAAACGCGCGTCGCGGAGACGGAGCACGTCGTCGACGGGACCGCGATCCCCGTCAGCACGCTCACCACCCGAAAGTGGATCCGTGGGGAGCCGTACAACCTCGGAACGATCAGGGATATCTCCGAACGAAAACGGCGCGAACAGGAACTCGAAGAGAAAAACGAACGCCTCGAGGCGTTCGCGGGGATCGTCTCCCACGACCTCCGAAACCCCCTGAGCGTCGCGAAGGGGTATCTCGAACTCCTCCGGAGCGATCTCGACCGCGACGAACTCGAGTTGATCCAGAGTGCCCTCGAGCGTATGGACATCCTCATCGAGGATCTGCTCACGCTGGCTCGGGAGGGTCGGTCGGTGAGCGACTCCGAACGGGTTTCGCTTTCAGCCGTCGCGGCGGACGCCTGGCGACAGATCGAGACCGCGGATGCGAGTCTCGAGACCGACTCCGATACGACCGTCCTCGCCGACCGAAACCGCCTCCAACAGCTGTTGGAGAACCTGTTCCGGAACGCGATCGAACACTCGGCCGGCCCCGTAACCGTCCGGGTCGGGCCGCTCAACGACGTGGTCGGGTTCTACGTCGCCGACGACGGTCCCGGCATCCCCGAACCGGAGCGACAGCGGGTGTTCGAACCGACCTACTCGACCGACGAGGACGGCACCGGGTTCGGGCTGGCGATCGTCAACGAGATCGCGTCGGCACACGGGTGGTCGGTCGACATCGTCGGCGTCGACGCCGGCGGAACACGGTTCGAGTTTACCGGCACGGACTCGGAGCCCGAGCCGTGACTACCGGTTGAAAGATCGGATGAATGGTGGACCCGAGGGGTGCCCGGGCCGCTCGATACGGGGGTTCCCGCGTGCCTCCTCCACCCCGCGACCCTACGGGCGACAGCTGTCCGCGGGCCCGCTGCTCACTTCCGTGCCTGGCGGATTCCCCGCGGTTAACCGCGCCCGAACGTCCCTGCAGACGCCGGCACGCGGACCGCTGCCCTCGTAGGACGAGGTTTCGACGTTAGCTTGCGGGGCCCGCACCGGTTGGCCCGGACGTGCCCCGGATTCGGTCCCCGCTGAAGACCATGGCGCGGGTTGTGAGCGGGGCCTAACCGCCCGACCTAGTCCATATGAAAACAGACGACTCGCATATAAGGATCTTTCGTCTCGGATCACGGCGCAGTCCCGCGATCGAACCCAAAACACCCCGGCGTCCGTCGGCGTCAGTTGTTCGCGACGGGTCCGTCTGCGACTTCGATGCCGCCGGTGAGCGTCCGGTGGGGGTACGGGATGTCGATCCCCTCCTCGTCGAAGCGGGTCTTGACGCGGCGGACGTACTCGCCGCGGGTCTTCATGAAGTCGGCCCGCGAGGGGTTATCGATCCAGATCCGCGCCTGGAGGCCGACCGAGGAGTCGCCGAGTTCCGTCAGCCGGACCGACGGTTCGGGGTCGTCCATGATTCCCTCGTGGTTTCGAGCCTCGTCCAAAATGATATTCGTCGCGGCCTCTACGTCGTCGTCGTAGCCGATGCCGAAGACGAACTTGAGGCGGAGCTTCCCCGCGTCGACGGGGTTCTTGACGACGTTGTCGGTGAGTTGGGAGTTCGGAACCGTCAGCAACTCGTTGTCGAACGTCCGGACGCGCGTGATCCGGAGGCTGATGTCCTCGACGACGCCGACGTTATCGTCCCACTCGATCCAATCGCCGATCTTGAACGGTTTCTCGGTGAAGATGAACACGCCGGCGACGAAGTTCTTCAACACGTCCTGCATCGCGAACCCGATCGCAAGCGTCGCGGCGGCGGCGATCGTCGCGAGCGAGCGCAGGAAGTCGTCGTAGCCGGCGATCCCGAAGGCGACCGTGATTCCGACGAACAGATAGACGATCCAGACGAGCTTTTTGATCGGTGTTTTCGCGTGTCGATCGAGGTTCCGGGCGTCGAGGAGCCGATTGAGAACCGGGAGGACGGCGCGCTTGCCGACGATGTAGAGAACGATGAAGGCGAGCGTAAACAGCGCCGCCCCGACGATCGCGTTCGCGAAGGGGACCGCGATCTCCTCGGGGACGCCGACGGAACTCAACAGTTCGCCGATAAACGTCCCCACGCCGTTTTGCAGCGGTATCATCGGTGATACACTGCCGTGTGACCACGGGTGTCCGCGAGATCAGCGTCGACTCGATCGGCGAGGTCCTCCGCCAGCGCCTCTGTCGTCGTCCCGCCACGGGCGGCACGGAGGAACTTCACTTTTATCGGTTCGCCCTCGTCCAGTTGATCGGCCAGTTCGTCGACGACCGGGTCGATCCCCGATTTCCCCACCCAGACGGTCACGTCGAGGTCATGGATGCGGGCCGCGATGTTGTTGTCGGACATACCCGCGGTTCGGCGGCCGCTTATAAAAATCTGACACATTCCAGTGAGGAGCACGCCCCGTCGCTGCCGGTACGAGCGGCCATCACGGGCGGTACGGATATCGGGCGTGTTCGCCGCAATCGCAGGTAACGACGACGTGGCCGCTTCGCGTTCTGACGCGCGCGTTTCGCCCCGCGACCAGATACGTGTCACACCGGTCACAACTGAACCGCTTGAACCGTCGGGGGAGACGGACCCGGTTTCGCTCGGCGATCCGCCGAGCTCGCCGAACGTATCGCCGGGCGAGATTGTACTCACCCGAGCGGGCCGCTTCCCGCGCCAGTTCGGCCAACCGCTCGATCCGCTCGTTGGCGACGCTCACAGCATCGGGTTTTCTGTGAGCGTACAAAGACGTTCCGTCCCTGAGATTCCGATCGAAACGGGCGCGCTAGCTCGCCGAACTGTGGGTGTCGCGGGCGGCGTGTTTCGCCTCGAGGACGGCCCCGGCCGCGAGGTCACGGGCGAGCGATTCGACGTCCGCGGCGTCATCGGTGTCGGCGTCGATCCCCGCCGAAACCACCGACCCGGCCGGCGGCTGGACGGCGACCGTCGCCCGGAGCGCGCCGTCGTCGTCCGAGATTTCGCCGCCGACGACGAACTCGTCCGAGAGTAACTCCCGGGTCGACGATGCGACGCGGATGAGGTCCCTCCGGAGGAGGCGACGGTACTCCGGAGTCGCCTCGGCGTCGGGCGTCGGCGAGCCTGCGTATGGCGTGTTTCCGTGCATTGAACGAGTTTTGATACAGAACACGTGGATAAAAACCCGTCGGAATGTGTGAAAGATGTTACCACATAGCTTCAAACGATCGGCGAACTCCTCCCATACACCGCGAGGACGACCGCCGTCGTGTACCGTTCGGAATCCCGTTTGGCGACGACGAGTTCCCGTCCCGCGTCGCCGAAGGACCACTCCCGGAGTGCCCGGCCGGCGGCGAGGCCATCCTCGATCCGCTCTTCGACCGCGTCCACGTCGGTTCCGGAGGTCTCATAGAAGATCCCGGGGCCGCCGGGCTCTCTGTCCCACCCGAGGCTCGCGACCGCCGGTTCGGATCGGCCGGGTGCCACCGTCGCCCGCGCCTCGACGACCGTCAACCGCTCGCCCGCCGGCCCGAGGTCGGGTGCCTCGCCGACCGTTTCGAGGGTCGCGTTCGCCGGGACGACCGAGGAGACGGACACGAGGTTGTAGTTGTGGACGTTTGCCCCGGCGAGTGCGGCGTCGTAGGACGCCATCGCCGTCGCTTCGGCGGCGGTCCCCCAGACGATTCGGATGATACCCATCGATCACAGTTCGACGATGGGCGAATAAAAACAACAGGATACCGGCCGCTGGCTCGGTTCCGTTCGCTGTCGAGGGGGTGTTAGCTTCCGGCTGACTCCTTATCGAGGCCCGCCGAGACGATATCCTCGCCGCCGACCGACGATCGAAGCGCGTCCATCCCGTCGTCGCCCTCGATGCCGAAGTCGTTCGCGTACAGCTCTTGGACCCGTCGGTATTCGCCCTCGGAGAGCGGGGGCACGTCGCTCGCAGCCGCCCACTCGTCGATGTCGTCGCGGGTCCGGAACGTCGGCGTGACCGTCGCGACCGAATCGTGATACAGGAGCCATTGCAGAGCCGCCTGGGACATCCTCCGCTCGCTGCCGTCCGGGGCGTCCTCGAGGAACCGCAGGGTTTCGAGCTTCTCCCAGCCGGTCTCGTACCACTCGTCGGGGCGGTACGCGCGGTGGTCGCCCTCGCCGAGTTCCGTTTCAGGACGGACCTGCTCGTTCAAAAGTCCCGAGGAGTGGGGGACCCGGGGGATGAGACTCGTTGAGGACCCTGTGCGTGCTATCGTCTCGAGGAAGTGGTTGCCGACCTCCTGTTCGAAGGCGTTCCAGACCAACTGGACCGCGTCGAACTCCTCCTCGATCGCCATGTCACCCTCCGCGAGCCATCCGATCGAGGGGCCGAGCGCCCAGCCGACGGCGTCGATCCGGCCCGCCTCCTTCAGTTCGTCGAGGAATTCCAACACGTCGGCGTCGACTTCCTCGACGTTCGCGTTGTGCAACTGGAGGACGTCGACCCGCTCGAGACCGAGCCGATCGAGCGACTTCTCGAAAGCCTCCTCGAGATACTCGCGGTGCATCTCCTTTGGGAGTTCGCCGTGGCCGGCCTGCGGGTTGTTGTAGAAGTCGTATCCGATCTTGGTTGCGACGGTGACCTCCTCGCGGACGCCCTCGAGGGCTCTGCCGATGAGTTCCTCCGAGGCACCGTGGCCGTAGACGTCGCCCGTATCGAAGTAGCTGATTCCCTGATCGATCGCATAGCGGACCATCTCGATGGCCTCCTCGTCGGTTCGGTCGCCCCACCAGTCGCTGCCGACGACCCACGCGCCGAAGCCGATCTCGGAGACCTCGACGCCGGACGTACCGAGCGTGCGGTAGTTCATACACATCATATAGCGGTTTGATTCACTTATGGCTCGTGGTTTCTATCATATTTCGGGACTCGACCCGACGGTACCGCCGGGCCGTCGGTCGTGTTCGCTCCACACAACAGCAACCCATAACAACCACGCCGCCGTGCTCACGTGTATGACGAAGCGTCACGTCTCGCTGCCGGCCAGCGCGGAGGAGGGTCTAGAAGCCTTCATAGCGGAGGTAGACAGCCGGCTTTCGAGCGAGGAAGACACCTGTGCGGTCGTCGAGGACGTCCTCGTCGACCTCCACGGCGACCGGCGGGCGTACGAGCGATGGCAGGCCGGCGAGGACGTCTCCACGGCCGAACGGGTCCGCCTCCAGGGGTACGATCCCTGCAATGCGACGCTCGAAAGCGAGTACTACGCCGAAAAGGACGAGGAAGCGTTCAAAGACTCGAAACATCTCCAGTGGCTCTGGCGGCAGTTCGACGCCACGCCGATGGCGGACAACGTCGAGTTCGCGCTCCGGTTCCGTCGGATGCTCGCCGATCATCTCTTCGACGAGTGTGGTGACGGCTGCCGGTTTTTCAAGGGGATCACCGTCACGTACGGCCACAACATCTCGATCGGCGACAACGTCGTCGTTCACGACGACGTCCACCTCGACGACCGCGGGAAACTGACGGTCGGCGACCGCGTCTCCGTCTCGGACGGCGTCCACCTCTACAGCCACGACCACGACATCGTCGATCAAACCGAGGTCGACAACTACCACACGATCGTCGAGGACGACGCCCGGATCACCTTCGACGCGATGGTCCGTGCGGGCTGTCGCGTCGGCGAGAACTCGATCGTCGGCGCGCGAAGCGTCGTCCAATCGGACGTGCCACCTCACCACGTCGTCGTCGGCCAACCCGCAAAGAGCGTGCGGATCAAACCCGGATGGGAGGACGTCGCCGACCCGATCGACGCAGACTACCCGGACGGGCGGGCGGGCCGGAGAATCGAGTACGAGCTCCCCGACGGCCTCGAGGCGTTCGACGAGTTCCAGCGGGATCTCCGGCCGTCGGCCGAGCGCTGAGGCGGTGTTGGATTCTGCCGGATATCGGTCCACGGTGGGAGCCCCCTGTTAAACGACGCAGACACGATCGGGTGCAACGCTTCAACCCCAGCTAATCCGTAATCCGCGCCGCGCCGATCGTTGCTGTTTATATTTCCGAGTGGGCGCGAGGGCATCCCCTGGCTCCGCGACACGACAACCGATATTACGGCTCCGCCCGTCGCTGCGGTATGCAGACCCCGCCTCTCGAACTCCGTCGCTGGATCGCGGAGGTCGAGGCTCAAAGTGACGTGATGCTGGCCGAAAGCCGCGTTCGAGCCCTCGCCGTCGACCGCTTCGACACCGACCCGGGAAAGTTGGGGCTCGTGGTCCCGACTGCCGGAGATCCCGAGTTTCGCGCCAAGATCGGCGACCAACACGGCCGGGACGCGGCGGGTACGATCTTCACCTGCGGGACCCGGGAGGCGAACCTGCTTGCGATGCTGGCGTTGGTCGAGGACCACGCCGTCGTCGTGACACCGACGGACGGTTCGCTGCCAGGGGTGGCCGGCGCGCTCGGTGCGGTGACGCGCGTCCCGCTGACGGAGCCCGGATGGTCGCTCGATCCCGATGCCGTCGGAGCGGCGCTTCGGCCGGAGACCGACCTCGTGGCCGTCGTCAACCCCAACAACCCGACGGGGCGCGCCCACGACGAGTCGACGATGCGGGCAGTGTACGAGCGATGTGCGGAGAACGGCACGTACCTGCTCTGTGATGAGCGGTCGCGACTCCTCGCTCCTGACCCGATCGATCCGGTCGCCGGCTTCGGCCGATACGGCGTCTCGACGGGCGGCGTCTCGACGGCGTTCGGTCTCGCGGGACTCCGGTTCGGGTGGCTTAGTGGGCCCGAAGCGGTCGCCGCGGCCGCCGGGAACTGGAAGGATTACACCACCATTTCGCCGCCGGCATTCGGTCAACACGTCGCCGAACAGGCGTTCGATCGCCGCGAGGACATCCTCGCCGAGAACCGCGAGCACGTGACGTCGAACCGCGGCCTCCTCGAGGCGTTCGTAGCGGAGCACGGACTCGAGTGGTCCGCCCCCGAGTTCGGCGTCAACGCCGTGTTGAAGGTCCCGGAGGGGTTCGCCGGCGGGGAATCGTTCTGTCGGAGCCTCGTCGCAGAGGAGTCGGTCGTGCTCGCGCCGGGTGAGGCGTTCGACCGCCCCGAGCGGGTGCGGGTCGGCTTCGGACTCGGGACGGCGGAACTGGAGACCGGGCTCTCCCGAATCGGGTCCTTTCTCGAGCGTCACCGATAACACCGGCCCGCCGACCCCGTTTTCCCGTTCGTCCGATCGACCGACAGCGATAGCTCTCTTTCATCCGTCCGCCGCGGGATGTTCACAATGTGCGCTCGCGGGGTACATTTTTGGATGATCGTTTTTATTTGAGATTAAAAGAAACCCGTCCGAAACCTTTAGTACGCTATAGTGTTACATTTGAATCGAAATGCCTGCGAAAGATTCGGTTGAGGCCGCCTCCCGTGACCGCCCCGTTGACAAGGGGACGCTGTTCTGTGTCGCCTGCCCGTATCACAGCGGGTACAACGACGGCTGGACGACCGTCGAAACCGACGACAGCGTCCATTATTTGTGTCCGAACTGTGGGACCGAGATCGCCACCCGATCAACGGGCGGTACACGGACGGTTCGGGCGGCCCCTGTGATCGCCACCGCGACGGAGGGACGATGACCCGCCACGCCGTCATGACGGGGCTGACGCTGTATCGGACCGGGGCCGTCACGCTGGAGGAGGCCGCGGCCTGCGGTGGCACCTCGTCGACGGATCTCGCGGCTGCGCTTCGATCCCGGGGGATTCCCCTGCGTGAAGAGGACGCCCGCCGGGCACCCGACGCCGCCTGACCACCACAACGGAGACTCGATCACCGGATGACCCACCGACACCGTTCCGGCGACGGCGATGGGCCGCGATCGGAGGCCGACACCGACCCGATGCGGCACAGCGTCGAAGTCGAATACTGGGTGATCGACGATGAGGGCGAGTTGACCGACCCCGGCGACCTCGTCGACGCCTCGGCGGGGGTCGAACGGGAGTTCGTCGCCCCGCTGCTTGAGATCAAAACGACGCCATGTGAGACGACCGAGGAACTCCGCGGGGAGCTTTTCGAGCGGATCGACCGCGTGCTTCGTCGGGCGGACGATCGCGGACTAGGGCTCGTTCCGCTCGCCACGCCGCTCGATGCCGACTCGATCCGGGATCTCCCGAGCGAGCGAACGCGGATTCAAGACCGCGTCGTCGGTGACCGCTTCGAGTACGTCCGCCACTGTGCGGGTACGCACGTCCACGTCGAACAGCAACCCGGGCTGGAGGTCGAGCAACTGAACCTCCTCACCGCGCTCGATCCCGCGATCGCGCTCGTCAACTCCTCGCCGTACTTCGAGGGCGAGCGGCTCGCCGCCGGCGCGCGGTCGCTTCTGTACCGCCGGATGGCATACAGCGCGCTCCCACACCAAGGGGAGCTTTGGCGGTACTCCGAGGACACCGAGACGTGGGCGAGGCGGCTCGAGCGTCGGTATCAGGAGTTCAAAACGGCGGCCGTCGTCGCCGGAATCGATCCCGAAACCGTCGACTCGACGTTCGATCCCGAAGGCGCAGTCTGGACGCCTGTCAAGTTCCGCGAGCCGTTTTCGACAGTCGAGTGGCGCTCACCCGATACGGCGCTGCCGAGCCAGGTGATCCGGTTGGCCAGCGACATCGTCGGCGTCGTCGAACGGCTCCGTGAGGCCGACGTAAAAATCGAAGGCGATGCCGGCCACCTGCGGGAGGACGAGATCGTCATCCCGCGGTTCGACGCCCTCGAGGAGCGCGTCGACGCGGCGATCCGCGACGGGCTCTCTTCCGACACCGTTCGGATGTACCTCGATCGGATGGGGTTCGACGTCGGGGCGTACGATCCGATCACACACGATATCGGTGATAACGAGGCACTATCGACCACGGACGTCCGGGAACTCCGACTCGACTATGCGGCCCGCCTCGAGACGGATCTCGAGGAGGCACGGGCGATCCGTGCCGACTGAGATGGGTGGCGCACGCGCGCAACCGTCGATGCTGGCTTCCCGTCGAACGCCGGCCTCCTGCCGACCACTGGCTTCCCACCGAGGACCGATCGTCTGATGGCGGCAAAAAATGACTGCACGTCGCCCTACTTTGGGTGGACGCACCTACTGGAAGGAAGATGCAACGACCACGCCTCGCCCTGTTGAACGCGGCCCACGCCGCCGCGGACACCAGCCGGAACTTCCGGCGGGAACTCGACGCCGACGTCGTCGAGTTCCACTGTCCGTCGGGCGAGGTTCCCGGGGATTTTCGCTACGACGGGTTCGTCGTGACGGGGTCGAGAGCGTCCGTCTACTGGGATCGCGAGTGGATCGGCCAACTGAAACGGTGGGTCGGCGACGCCGTCGAAGCCGGGCTTCCGGCCCTCGGCGTCTGTTATGGTCACCAGCTACTGGCGGACGTGTTGGGCGGTCGCGTCGAGAGCATGGGCGAGTACGAAATCGGGTACCGGACCGTCGAACAGGACGGTCGAAACCGCCTGCTCGAGGGGATCGAAGAGGAGATGACCGTGTTTACGACGCACTCCGATCACGTCCTCCGGGCCCCGCCCGGAGCGACCGTCTTCGCGAAAAACGACTACGGGATACACGGGTTCCGCAAGGAGCACGTCTTCGCCGTCCAGTTCCACCCCGAGTACGACATAGACACCGCCGAGACAGTCACCCGGGGCAAATCCGACCAGCTTTCGAAGGACCGGATCGAGGCGGTCGTCGACGGTATCGACGCCGACAACTACGAGGCGGCGTGCGAGGCGAAACGGTTGTTCGACAACTTCCTCGAGTACGTCAGGCACGTCCAAACCGAGCGAATCGAGGCGGACTGAGACGCCCCGTCGCCACCGTCGACCCGGACTATAGATTATCGATGTCCGGCGACGACGTTCCCGCCCCGCTTCGACCGACGGCCACGGTCGTTCGCCCGCTTGACGAGCCGTTCGACACGCTCGTCCATCGGCGGGTGCGTGGCCAGGAGCCGGCTTAACCCCCCGTCCTCGTCCCCGTGGACGTACAGCGGGGACAACAACCCCCATCCGGGAGCGGCGGCGCGCTGGATCTTTACCAGCGCACGCGCCAGGGCGATCGGATCTCCGGTCGCCTCCGCGGCCCTGTCGTCGGCCACGTACTCCCGTCGCCGCGAGTGGGCTCTGAGCGCGAGGGTCAACGCGAACAACAACACGACGACGGCCTGTGTGACTCGCCACTGAACGACGGCGAGGTGAGTCGAGAACGGCCGCGGGCGACCGCCGCGGATCCACGCCGCCGCTCGGATAACGCCGCCGATGAGGAGTCCGATCGGCAACAACGCGAGATAGCAGATCCCCCCGATCGTCCGAACGACTGTGTACCCAAGCGTCTGGATCAGCCCGTCACGACCCTCGAGGTGGGCGAGTTCGTGCGCGATAATCGCTTCGAGCTCGGCCGCCGAAAGTAGCCGAAACAGCCCGACGTCGATCACGACAGCGCCGCCGCGTGCGGTCCCGACCGACAGGGCGTTCGGCTCGCCCATCCGCGCGGCGTACAGCGTCACGTCCTCGATGTCGAACGACGACTCGATCACCTCGAGACGGGCGTACAGCCCCGGTGCGTCGGCGGGCGTGATCTCGACCCCATCGAGGTCTCTGAGCAGGCCGCTCGTCCCGAGTCGGTAACTGAGGTAGCCGACGGCGAGCGTGACGATCAAAAAGTACGCGGCGATCCGAAGCGGCCCCGGCCCACGGTCGAGAAGCGAGACGAGGACCCCGTATCCGACGGCGGCGACGGCCGCGTACCCGAAGAGCAACCCGACGCCGACGAGCGTCATCAGCACGCGCAGCGGAAGGCCTCGCATACCCGACGTTCACGTGGGGTCCCTACTAGTGTTACGTCCGACGCCCGCGGAATCACGGACCTACGAATCGTCACGTGAAATATCTCAATCGACGCCGGTGATCTCCCGGACCGTGCCGACGCCTTTCGATCGGCCTTCGCGGAAGACGAATCGCTGCCCCTCCTCGACGGCGTAGGGCCGGAACTTGAACCGGATACGCGCGGTTCCCGTATCGCCGGGCAGCAGTTGACCGCCCTCGGGGTGGATCGAGGCGGTTTCGCTGACGGTTTCGAGGTGGACCACGGGTTCGTAGCCGTCGTCGATCCGCGTCGGGTGATTCAACACCATCACTTCGGCCTCGAACTCCCTGACAGCGGTCGGCTGGGAGCCGCGCGGCAACAGCACCATCCCCCGTTCGAGATCGCTCTCGGCGATCCCTTTCAATGCGATCCCGACGATGCGTCCCGCGGCCGCCTTATCGACACGGTGGTAGTGCATCTCGATCGATCTGACCTCGACGGGGCGGAACGTGCCGTCGGCGAGCGGCCCGACGAGCAACTCGTCGCCGGCTTCGACGCTGCCCGAACGGATCGTTCCGGAGGCGACCGCCCCGACCCCGGTCACATTGTAGGTCCGATCGATGTACATCGAGAACTCGCCGGCCTCCGCGCCGGTCTTCGGGAGCTGTTCGAACAGTTCATCGAGGGTGTCGAGCCCTTCCTTCGTCACCGCGCTCGTCGTGACCATCGGGACGACCTGCTCGCTTATCTCATCGAGCGCGACGTCGACGCCGTGACGCTCGACCGACAGCGGCGTCCGGTCGGCGTTCCTGAGGAGCCGCTCGACCTCGCGTTCGACCTCTCGGACCCGTTCCTCGGAGACCACGTCCGTCTTCGTGAGGGCGACGATCGTCGGGAGTTCCGTCGCGAGCAGGATGCCGAGATGCTCACGCGTCGTCTTCGTCGGTCCGTCGTCTGCCGCGACGACGAGCAGACCGTAATCGAGCTTCTGGCCGACGAGACCACGGATCGTCGTTCGCAGCCACGGCTCGTGGCCGACGGTGTCGACGAACGAGACGAGGCGCTCGGCCTTGTCGACGATCCGCGCCCGGTCGGATTTGCGGTGGGGGTTGTCCATCCGGACCGCTCCCTCGTCGTCGAAGCCGTACACCCCATAGGAGAGGTCCGCCGAGAGCCCACGCTCCATCTCGTGGGGTCGAACGTCGAGAAAGCTTCTGGTGCCGCCTTGGCCGTCGTCCGCCGAACCGGTCACGAGCGATCCGACGAGCGTCGATTTGCCGTGGTCGACGTGGCCGGCCGTCCCGACGACGATGTGTTCGTCGTCGGCCTCGAGCATCGATCCCTCCCGCACGGTGGCGACGCCGACTAACCCATCGGAGTCGTCGTTCTCGACACCCCACGTCTCGACATTGTCGATGTGTGCGCCGGCCTCCTCGGCCAAAAGCGAGAGTACGTCCATCGACTCGGAGAACGCCTCAGGGGCAATCCCCGCGATGCCGCCGTCGTCGGTGACGCCGACGACGTAGGTCGCCTCGCCGTCCCCCGAGAGGATCCGGTGTCGCAGTTGGGCGACGAGCGATTCGAGACGGCCCTCGGCGAGGTGGGTCGATCGGGTGAGCCGCTCTTTGAATTCGACGCTGCCGCCCTCCCGTTCGCCCCGTTCGAGGGCGTTTCGGAGCGCGGCCCGGTCGGCACTCATACGCGAGGAGGTAGCAACCACACCGTCAAAAGCTTTCCGCGCAGATCGGACGAACTTCCGTTGATCCGCCCGCTCCCCGTGATTTTTGTTTTAATGACGTCTCGGACTGCGGCGACCGTGACTGTCAATCGTCGCCCCGAACACGATCCAGCGCCTCGAGGAACCCATCGGCGAACCCGGCGTTCGTCACCACGTCGGCGGCCGCCACCGCCGTTTCGTCGGCGTTTTCGACCGCGAACGACCGACCGACACGTTCGAACAGTTCGGCGTCGTTCTCGGAGTCACCGATCGCGACGAACGCCTCCGGATCGCGGCCGAGCGCGCCGGCGGCGGTTTCGAGCCCCCGGCCCTTGTCGACGTTCGGGGCCTTGACGTGGTAGGCGTAGCCGGTGTCGACGACGACCATCCCGTGGTCGTCGGCGATCGAAACCAGCGGGTCGAGCGGCTGGTCGCGGGCGATGGCCAGTTCCGTCTCCCGCCAGCGGTTGACCGGATCGACGCCGCCCCAGCCGAACGCGTAGCCGGCCTCGAGATACGCGGCTCCGACCGCCTTTGCGCCCTCGGGATCGCCGTTGTACACCACCTCGTCGGCGGATTCGACGAACACCGCGCCGCCGTTCTCGGTGACCACGTTGATCGGCACGCCGATGAATTCACACAGACCGACGGGGTACGGGAAGGACTTCCCCGTCGCGATGACGACCGGCGCCTCCCACCCGCGGATCGGATCGAACACGCGAGGATCGATGGAGTCGTCCGGGCGGGTCAACGTGCCGTCGACATCGACGGCGAGCGGGGGGACCATATCGGTCGGTACGACCGCGGCGGGTATCAAGCCCCCGCTCCGGGCTGCCGGATCGGCCCCCGACTCCAGCGACGGTGGCCCGGGAGTAGCTTTAGGCGTCTCCGGACACAAACGTGCGGTATGAGCGTCACCGGGCTCTGTGAAATCTGTGGGACGGCGGCCGTCGAGGACGGCTGCGACCGGTGTGGACGGCTCGTCTGCCCGGACCACCACGACGAATCAACCGGCCTCTGTACGGCGTGTCTCTCGGAGTTCGGCGGGTCGCCGGATCCCGGCGGGGACGGTCGTGGTGTCGACGAGTACCGGTTCTGATGTGAGCAGCTACTCGGTGGATTTTACCCGAGACGATCCGGTTTCCCCACCGTGCTGTCTTTTCGTCGGGCGAGCACGATTCCCGCCACGAAGAGGATCCCGCCGACTGCGAGGAGACCGGCGGTCATCGGCTGGCTTGACGCGACGATTCCCGCGCCGACTGCGACAGTCGCTGCGATGTGGAGTATGGCGGTTCGATTCACGGCATAGTTATGTGGATTTGTCGATTAAAACCACGCGGTCGCGGACGGTAGCGGGTGATCCCCCGGACGACGTGTGGGTTCACACACTGGACGCCTCCGTGCTGCCTCCACAGTCCGTACCGTCGCGCCGACCCCCTCGAAAAGCCCCCATTCGCCAACACTGTCTCTCGACCGACTGCGTGTTGTATCGGAGTCCGAACGCGTTCCGTCGAGTTATGAACTCCGTCCGCTTTCGAGCGATCTCGTTCAAAGCCGATTCGACGGCCCGATTCAAGCTACGGACACCGTCTTCGCGCGGATCTTATATGCTCCGAGGCCGAACACGTCGTACGGAAAACCCATGCAGGCCAACGTTGGCGGTCGCGACCGTGCCATACGAATGATATTCGGCGTTACGCTGGCGCTCGCCGGCGTCCCCGGATTCGGCGGGTACGTGGGTGGCAGCGACGTCGTGTCCGCATCACTCGGTGGACTCGGCGCTCTTGGCATCCTCCTTGGAACCGCGCTTTTCGTTACTGGTATGACACAAAAATGTCCAGTAAACCGCGCGCTCGGGATCGATACGACCGAGTGAACGAGGTCCGCAGGCGGCGGTTCCGGCGTGTAGGCCTCCGGACGGGCGGAGCGTCGATTCCAACAGAGCCAAGTTCCTCGTTTCCGTCCCCGGATACGATGAGCGCACTCCGTTCGGACATCGAAGACCTACAGCGACGTTACGACGAGGGACTGACGGCGGACGAACTCGGAGCCGACGAACGCGCCCTCTTGGACGAGTTCCTGACCGCGCTCGAGGCCGGCGAGATACGTGCCGCCGAAAAACGGGACGGCGAATGGGTCGCAAACGGCTGGGTAAAGGAGGGAATTCTGCTCAACTTCGGTCTCAGAGCCATCGAGACCCACGCCCACGGCGGCGTCGACTATCACGACGTGCTTCCGCTCCGGGAGACCGAGGACCTTCCCGAACGGGGAACCCGGAACACGCCTAACGGGACCGTCGTCCGCCGGGGCGCGTACATCGGCGGTGACGCGATCCTGATGAGCCCGGCCTTCGTCAACATTGGGGCGTACGTCGGCGACGGAACGCTCGTCGATTCCTGTGACACCGTCGGCTCGGCAGCTCAGATCGGCGACAACGTCAAGCTGGGCGCCAACACACTCATCGGCGGCGTCCTCGAACCCGTCGAGGCGGCCCCGGTCATCGTCGAGGACGGGGTCTCCCTCGGTGCCGGGTGTCGTGTAACATCCGGGTTCGTCGTCGGCGAGGGAAGTATCGTCGGCGAGAACACGCTCCTGACGCCGCGGATCCCCGTGTACGATCTGGTCGAGGAGGAGATCCTCTACGGCGAGTTGCCGCCCGAACGGCGGGCGTTCAGCCGGTTCGTCGAGTCGAGCGTCGGCGACCACGACCTCTTCGACGGCGGCGCGTACAAACCGGCCGTCGTGGCGACCGACGTCGAGGCGGAGACACTCGAAGCGACCGAGCGCGAAGACGCCCTGCGCGACAACTGATCGGGGCCATCGCCCGTCGGGGACGCTTTCAAAAACGTCCCGTGTTCGATGGGCTCGCCCCGCCGAACCGTCGAGAGTCTCTCAGGATCCCCCCTGGCGGCGGAACGGATCGGACGCATCGACTCCGCCGGGCTACGTTACTCGTCCGGTTCTCCGTTCCCGTTGCCGGTGTGATCGTCCTCGTCGGGGTCGGCGGTTGAGCCGCCCTCAGTCTCGTGTTCGTCCTTCGTCTCGATCGAGACCGGCCCTCCGGACTCCACCGGCTCCTTGGCGCTTGCTGCGGTGTAGCCGGCGACGTAGCCGGCGGTTCCACCGATGAGACCGCCGATTCCGGCGCCGATCGGGCCGCCCGCAGCCCCGAGCACCGAACCGGCGAATCCGGTCGCAGTCGCCGTCTGTCGTGCGGCCTCCTCGGGGTCGTCCGAACAACACGGCGTCGGATCGTGATCGTCGTTCATGTTGTTCTTTTGTGTCCGACGAATAGAAACTCTTCCGCTCTCGGCGGCTTCGCCCTAACGTCGCTTCCCTGGGTCCCGTTCCCGGCTTCGACTCCGCTGGGCTATCGACCCCTTACATTCGTTCGTCGCAGGAATAGTCCCGGGCGGATTCGAACCGCCGTCATAGGCTCCAAAGGCCCATATGAT
>CAZOFL010000040.1:0-18081 GCA_964579035.1 uncultured Natronomonas sp.
GGCAGTTGCTGCGACACCGACGTTGATGCCCCAGACGTATTCATCGCTCCCGAAGACAGCTGTGCCCGCCATCCGGTGCGTATAGCCCTCGACGAGCGTGAGCCGGATACAGTCCACTACGTCATCCTCGCCGAATCGTTCGATAGCATCCCTGACGTATCGATCGAAATGTCTGTCCGGATGATCGGTCGGTCGCGGATCAACAGCCCGTTCTAAGGCTCGACTGATGACCGCATCGATCGATGGGTGTGACGGGCTCTCCGTGTTTTCTTGAATACGCTACCCCTCGTCAGCAGCCATATGGATACGTCAGACGAACGTGTTGAGAGTATACGCGCCGTCACTGCTGGCTAACAGCACGGCCGGACTGATCTTGAATCTCAAGCGCCCACACGTTAGGATTCTCCTGGAGTTCGTACTCCGAGAGGAGATTTGATTGGTACGCATTATTCATCATCGCCTCACGTGCGGTTCCCCACTCATCGATCGTGATTCGATCGATCGGACCGGCAACGATTACACTTCGCCAAGACCCGTCTGGGTCAACATCGAAGGCCGTAAAACTCGCTACGCTGGCCGTTTCAGCATAGGCTTCCTTCCGGAGTTCCGCACTGGCCTCAAGAAACAAAAAATACAACGTGTCGTCTTTGTCATATCCGAAAGACAGCGGGACACCATACGGTACTCCCTCGGAGCTCATTGAGAGAACCCCGATACCGACTTCTCTCAACACTTCCCCAATCTCAGCGTCGTCCATCTCCATTCCTAACAGGGGTTGAAACTGTGCCATGTTACACATGGGCTCATCAAGCCTATAAAAATTTAGCCGAGTTCTCATCGATCCGAACTGTAACTCCGACTCTGCAACATACGAGCCCTGTATTTATACGGCATCAGAAAATGTCATATGTAGGGAATTTCGACAGGGCCGATATGCTCTAATTCGATCTAGATAACCATTTCCAGGAACGAACCGAGGATGCACTCGTGTCATTCGTGGCCAAGCACAACCGTATTGGACGACCCGTTTCCCCGGCCGGAGACATCCCCTATCCCTCGATCCGCGGCGACTGCCCGGTCCGATCCCCGTACCTGTCTTCGAACTCTTGGATCAGTTGCCTCCCAAAACTCGCTTCCCGGAGCTCGCCGTCGATCCGGACGTACGGCTGTTTGATCCGCTCTGGGTCGTGGGTTTTGTCCAACTGGGCTAGCCCCTTCGGACACAGCGTTCCTTCGCTGCCGGGACCGGCACTCCCAGGTGGGTTGCCGTCGACACCGGTAATACCGACAACGGTGCCGTCGTCGGTCACTTTGACTTCTTGTGCACAGTTGTGACAGCACATCCAACAGTTGCCGAATGCGGTGTCGGCATCGGCGATCAACTCCGAGACGGTTCGGTCGTGGTAATACGACTCCCCGAGGTCACCCTGTAACGCGTTCGTCAGCCATGTCAGGTACTGGACCGGTACTGGGTCGTCGAGGCCGTGCTCCGCGCGGAACTGCGCGACCTGCTCGTCGGACGGGTCGCCCTCAAGTTGCTCGCGGAGCACTGTCTCGGCGGGGTCACCCGGTGTGAAGAATATCATGCCGAAGGTGGCAAGCGAGATCCCCACGAGGACGACCAGAGCCATCACGGTCCGTTTGAGAAGACGCTGGACGGGGTGCGTTCCGTGGATTCCGCCCCCGATGACCGCACAGTCGAATGTCCGGGGTGAGTCGTGTGTCGTCATACATCACGTCGCGTCAGTAACCGAGGACGGCCCCCGACCGTTAATAAAATATGAAATAAGATAATAAGATATATTACTGTACGTAGTTTTATTGGTAACATATGGCCGAAGAGACAACACCCGTGACAGTGCTGTCGGGGACCCTCGGTGCCGGGAAAACGACCACACTCAACCACGTGCTGCGTGAGAGCGACGATCCGGATCTCGCCGTCCTCGTCAATGATATGGGCGAAGTGAACGTCGACGCGGACCTCGTCGCCGAGTCCTCGGACATCTCGGCGGACGAAGAGGAACTGATCGAACTCTCGAACGGCTGTATCTGTTGTGAGTTACGAGGTGATCTGCTCGACGCGATCGGCGGACTGACACGGGATCGAGAGTTCGATGCAATCATCGTCGAGTCGACCGGGGTCGCTGAACCACTACCTGTTGCGCAGACGCTAACGCTTGGTTTCGACCAGTCCGACCTCGATCCGACCGAGTTCTACGAGGAGACGGGGGTCGAACCGCTCGAGAACTGCCATCTCGATACGACGGTGACGGTCGTCGACGCCCATCAGTTCGACGAGGCGATGCAGTCGGACGAGATCCTCGACGACGACGGGACGAAAAAACACCTCGGCGATCTGCTCGTCGAACAGGTGGAGTTCTGTGACGTCTTGCTGTTGAACAAGTGCGACCTCGTCGACGAGGCGACGCTCGATGAAATCGAAGCAACGCTCGAGGTGTTGCAGCCCCGGGCCGAGATCGTCCGGACGACCCACGGCCGAATTGATATCGACGAGGTCGTCGACACCGGCCGGTTCGACTTCGAGGAAGCGAGCCGATCGGCCGGCTGGATGCGGGAACTTCAAGAGCCCCACGAATCGGCCGAAGAGGAACACGGCGTGACCTCGTTCGTCTTCGAGGCACGGCGTCCATTCCACCCCGAGCGGTTCGCCGAATTTCTCGACGCGTTCCCGGAGAACGTCGTCCAATCAAAGGGCCACTTCTGGCTTGCCGGGCGCGAAGAGATGGCGCTCATGATGAACGTCGCCGGTCAGTCGATCCGGGTCGCGCCCGCCGGAACGTGGGTCGCCGCCCTCCCGCCTGAACAGCGGGCCGAACAGCTCGAGGCCCACCCCGCGCTCGAGGAGGAATTGGACGGCGAATGGGGTGACCGCGGAACCCAATTGGTTGTCATCGGAACCGACATCGACCACGAAGCGATCCGGGACCGCTTCGATCGCTGTCTCCTCACAGACGAAGAGATGACCGCCGACTGGGAGGCGTTCAACGATCGGTTCCCCACGTTCGAGTCGCCGGAGGCGGAGGCCGATGACGAATCAACCGGCCATGACCACGACGAGCAACAGGAGATCGGAATCGCGGATTGAGCCGGAGAAAGCCGGCCATCCCCAACCGAAGCCGAACTGCGCAATGAGCTCCACTTACACGAACTGCGCGAGCACCGTCGAATTCGCTGATTGCGATCGACGAGCCGGCCCCCGCTGTCCGTACTGCGGACATCGTGTCTGGACCAAGTGATCGCAGCGTGCACGCACGCGAGAGATTCAGCCCGCGAATCGGTCGTTTCCGTCGTTGCCGTCTCCGGGGAATCAATACCGAAGGACGGCGTCGAGAATCCCGGCCGTCTGTGCGAATCCGACGACGAGCAGCCCGGCGATCGCCCCGGCATCCACCTCG
Source organism: uncultured Natronomonas sp. (assembly GCA_964579035.1). Classification (GTDB taxonomy): domain Archaea; phylum Halobacteriota; class Halobacteria; order Halobacteriales; family Haloarculaceae; genus Natronomonas. The sequence goes on from CAZOFL010000040.1 coordinate 3,417, forward strand.
GCGGTGGTACCGACGGCGTACAACGCCGCGCCGAGCAGACAGCCGGCGGCGCTCGCCGCGTGGATCCACCCGCCCTCGGGGACGCGCCGTGCAGTGTAGACGAACCCCGCGGCCGGGAACAACATCCAGCCGCCGAGCGCGACCGAGAACAGCGCAGTCGACCCCGTCGGGACCAGAAAGCCCGCGAGCCCGGCGACGGCGAACGGCGTTCCGGCGAGAATGACGGTCCGCCAGGCTCGGAGCACGCCCGACCCCATCTCCCGCCACGAGGTGGCCGCGAACGCGACGAGCAACGCGCTCATGACGGCGTGCATCACGAAAACCGGGTGCGTCGTGACGACGCCGAGGTGGGCGGCGGTGACGAGGCCCCACGCGGCGGGGATCAAGAGTGCCGGGCCGGTCTCTCGAACGCGTCGGAACATACAGGCTGATGTCGTCGCGGCAGGTAAAGAGTATGTCCGTCTGTCGGCCTCCCGGTCGGGAGAATCCCGACTACGAGGTCCGCTTCCCGGTCGAGTCGGACCCGCCACGGCAATGTGTCGGCCCATCCCGGAAGGGTTATATGTACAGGTCCTCTGTGTTCACGAGATGGCAACCGGAACGGTTGATTTCTTCAACGACACTGGCGGTTACGGCTTTATTGACACTGAGGACGCGGACGAGGACGTCTTCTTCCACATGGAGGATGTCGGCGGCCCGGACCTCGAAGAAGGACAGGAAGTCGAGTTCGACATCGAGGAGGCCGACAAAGGCCCCCGTGCGACGAACCTGACCCGCCTGTAAACGCCACCGACACGCATCGCTTTCGAATAATTTATTTTCACCCCGTAGCCGCGCGTCCGCTTACTCCAACAGCCGGCGAACGTGGTCGTCGAACCGATCGGGAACGACGGCGCGGAGCGCTTCGGTCTCCGTTTCCCCGTCGTAATTGACGAGATAACACCGGCCGGGGACATCGGCGTAGACGCCCTGAAAGTCGTAGACGAACCCGGCGACGGTCTCGGAGTTGGGGACCGCCTCGTCCTCGCGAAGGAACTCGGTCTGTCGGTCGACGTTGTACTCGACGAGGCGGTTGAGGACGCCGGCCTCATCGTCCGCCGTCACCCGTTCGTCGGCGAGTCCGTCCTCGACGATGGGCAACAGCGACTCGACGCGCTTTTGAATCCCAGGTGGAAGCGGTTCGGGGTCGTCCGACCGCGCGTGCTCTAACGCCGCCGTCACCGCACCACAGCCGGTGTGGCCGACGACGACGGCGAGTTTCGTGTCGGTGAATCTGATCGGGTAGAGGACGTCCCCGCTGACGACGTCGGTGCCGTCGTAGCGGTCGACGACCTGATTGCCGATGTTGCCGGCGGTAAAGAGCCATCCCGGTTCCTCGACGGCCCACATCCCCTCCTGTGAGACGCGGGAGTCCGAACAGCAAACGGAGACTACGGCCGGGTGCTGTTGGGTCCGGACGTCGTCGAAGGCCCCCTCACGAAGCGATTCTGCGTGGCGGGCGTTCCGTTCGAGAAGGTCCTCCAGTGTTGCCTCTGGCATACACGGGTCTCACCGCCTCGAAACTAAAATCGTGGGTATCCGGGACGGGGAGGGTCCGATCGTCGCTACGTTATCTCGAGTTCCAGTTCGGCGTCCTCGTACAGTTTCTCGAAATCCAGGTTGCGATCGCGCGCCTCGAGCGCCTGCTGAATGTCGTGTCGGCGACGCTGCTGTTGTTTCGTTCGGCCTTTGCGTTCGCGGCCCCGTTTCGTGTCGGGCATAGTAATGTCATGGTATGACATACCAGTATTTAATTCTGTCCCCGATTTCGCGCGGCGAGCGGAACCGTTCGTTACTGGGCGGGCGGCCCGCCGGGCAGTTCGTTGCGGTCGTGGGGTGCCTCGAAGTCGGGGTCGGGACCCATCGGGACGATCCGCTTGGGGCTTACATCCGGGTGTGTCGTGTAGTAGTGTTCCTTGATGTGATCCATCTCCGTCGTCTCGCCGAACCCGCGCGTCGTGTAGAGGTCACGGAGATACGGCCAGAGGTTGTCGTACTCCCGAATGAGGCTGTGGTTGCACATGAAATGGGTGTGATACACCTCGTCGAACCTGACGAGGGTGGTGTACATCGCGACGTCCGCCTCGGTGAGGCGCTCGCCGACGAGGTATCGACGGTCCTCGAGAACCGAATCCCAGTGATCGAGCGCGTCGAACAGCTCCGTGACCGCCTCGTCGTAGGCCGACTGCGTGTCGGCGAACCCGGTCCGATAGACGCCGTTGTTGATCGGCTCGTAGATCCGATCGAGCGTGTCGTCGATGTCATCACGCAGTTCCGCCGGGGCGAGGTCGATCCCGTTGCCGAGCTCCGCGAAGACGGTCGTCAGGTTCCGCATTATCTCGCGGGATTCGTTGTTGACGATCGTCCCCTCGCGTGTGTCCCACAACACCGGCACCGTCACGCGCCCGGTGAAGTTCGGGTCCGCTTCGACGTAGGCCTCCCGTAAGTAATCGAATCCGTTGACGGAATCGACCGTACAACCCTCCTTTTCGGGCGTGAACTGCCAGCCGTCCTTGGCGCGGAACGGGTCGACGACGTCGACGGAAATGACGCCCTCGAGGTCGAGCAGTTTCCGCGTGATGAGCGTCCGATGGGCCCACGGGCAGGCGTAGCTCACGTAAAGGTGATACCGTCCGGCCTCGGCCTCGGCGGGGTCGACCCGGTCGCGAAACGTCGTGACCTGCCGTTTGAACGCGCCGTCCTCGTCCGTCGCTTGGTACTCCGTTATCCACTCGCCGTCTACGAACTGATGCATACGCCCCATACTCGCTCGGGACGGATAGCTTTCGGGGCAAATGCGGCGGGTTCCCGGCAGCGGTCGTCACTCGGGGACGGTCGCCCTGACCGTCTCGTCGCCGGTGACGGTGACGAAACAGCCGGCGATCCGAAACGAGACGGACATGTCGATAGCGTCGGAGCCCCACGCCTGGTCGGTGAGCCGCGCCAGCGACTCGATGTCGATCACGTCCTGGAGCCGGTCGTCGATGTCGCAGGGTTCGATGTCGCGCTCGCGTGCGATCGTCGTGATGATCCGCCAGCAGAGTTCTTCGGCCGTATCGGGTTTCATCTGTACCTGATGCGAGCGGCGGCGTGGGTATCGTGTTTGTTCAAACGCCTGTAGAGTCACCTGCGGTCCGACACTACACACGTAGTGTCCCGGGCGCGAACCCCCGCTCGCCCCGGGCGACCCGGTTACCGACTTTCCGAAGATTCGTCGCCGAACATGGCCGAAAACACCGTTCGTTCGGTCTTCCGGAGGTGTCTGTTAAACGTCGGCTGAGTGATGCCCATGGCTGCCGCGACCTCCTCGCCCGTGCTCTCGCGCGGCCACTCGAAGTACCCCGAGAGGTGTGCGGTCCGCGCCGCCTCGCGTTGGCGATCCGTGAGCCGATCCGCCACGGCGCCCGCGGCGAACGCCTCCTGACCGTCCGCTGTCCGGTCCCGACGGGCGAGGAGTTCGGCGGCCACGTACTCTTCCTCGAGGCGTTCGATGAGCGATCGCACGTCCACGGGGTCCGGACACACCACCGTTACGTCGACACCGTCGGGGTCGGCGACGAGTCGCTTCACCCGAGCCCCGCGGGTCGCGAGGCGGTCGACGACGGTCGGTTCGGTCACGATGGCTTCCGTCCGGTCGCGACCGTCGGCGTCGAGGTGCCGGACCGACTCGACGGCGCGAACGTCCGACGCCAGCGAGCCGGTGTCGGCGTCGGAGCGGAGATACACCGCCGAACGGCCCTCGCCCTGTCGAACGGCTCCCTCGACGCGGACTGTCCCCCCGAGCGTGCTCGCGAACTCGGACACCGGCGCGTTCGGCGCGTCGATCCGAACGTCGAGGTCGACGGACGACTCGCTTCGGAGCGACCGTCTCGTCTCGATGCTGTTTATGGCGTCGGCGATCGTGTCACCGAGTTCGGCGAGCAGATCCCCGAACTCGCCGTCGAACACGCCGCAACGATCGGCGTACAGCGACAACACCCCGTATTCGAGCCCCTCATAGACGAGCGGGATCCCGATCGCGGAGCGAAGGCCCCGGGCGAGCGCCCGTTCGCGCCACGGCGACCCGCGCAACCCGTCGGTGATATCGGAGACGGGGTGGGTTTCTTTCCCTTCGAGTGCCCGGCGGGTCGGTTCGTCCCGAGCGATGGATTGGGGGTCCGTGGCCGCGGGATCGAGGCCGATGTCCGCGAGGTACCCCCCATCGTTGCCGGATCGGGCGAGCGGTTCGAGACCTTCGACGGTGCGCCGTCCAAACAAGGCGAACCCGATCGACTCCGCGTCGACGAGCAGGTCACAGACCGCGGCGGCTACCTCCGGCACCGTCTCGGCGTCGACCAAGGCGGCGTTCACCCGGCGGAGCAGATCGTTGCGTTCGTGGAGGCGTTCGAGCGATCGGTTCCGATCCTCGAGCGTCTCCCGCTGTCGCGCCAACTCCCCCTCGCGGTCGACGCGGCCGAGTGTGACGACCGCGTTCGCCGCCAGTATCTCCACCGATTTCTCGACGTCGTCCGGAATCGATCCCTGCGGGAACTCGAGATACAACAGCCCGTACTCCCCGAGCGTCGCATACAGCGTCCGCGTCGTCGCCGAGGACGAACCGTCGGAGCGCTCGACGACGTAGCCTCTCGGTCCGGTATCGTCGTCACGCTCCTCGACACCCGGAGTGGCGCCCGGGACCGAGATTCGGTGAAACGACGGCGTCTCTTCCGCGTCGGCGTCGCCCGACGAGCCATCGACCGCGTCGCGCGGATCGGTGACGGCCTCCCCGGTCGAGAACGCGCCCCAGACGGTGGTTCCCGGGCCGTGTGTCTCGGCCGCGTCGCAACCGGCAACGGGTTCAAGTACGGACGCCGCGTCGTCGAACGCGTACGCGATGACCGTCGCCTCGGGCCACACCGACGTGGCGACCTCGACGGTCGTCTCGAAGACGGCTCGCTCCGAATCCGCTCCCAGAAGCTTCCGCGCCGATCGGTTGAGCTCTCGGAGCGTTCGGCGGGTTCGGCGGCGGTCGGTGATGTCCCGGATGACGCCGACCCGTTCGCGGCGACCGTCCGCGAACGTCACGGTCGAAAAGTGTGTCTCGATCGGCAGCGACTCCCCCGCCGCGGTCCGGATCGACGACTCGATCATCCCGACGTCGCTTCCTTCCCCACGGAGTTGCGCGAGGATCTCGTCGGCCATTTCGATCGTGTCGGCCCCGGCCAGCATCGACGCGTGGGAGCCGACGAGTTCCGACCGGTCGTAGCCGGTCATCTCGGTGACCGCGTCGTTGACCGAAGTGATGACGAACGCCTCATCCAGCGTGTAGACGCCGTCCTCGAGCGTCTCGAGGATCCGGTTCGACCGCCGGAGACGCTGTTGCATCTCGATGCGGTCGCCGACGTCACGGAGCGTCACCGCGACGGCGTCGCCGACCGGGGCCGCACGAACCAGAACGGGCGTGTCCTGATCCGTCGTCGGTTCGGTTTCGACGACGCCGTCGGCATGAAACGCCTCCCGTGCGGCGTTCGCCGCATCGGTGCCCACCGCTCCGGGAACGGCCGCCAGGTCGCCTTCGAGGTGATCGCCCTCGACACCGATCAACCTGAGCGTATCGTCGTTGTACGCCAGTATGCTCAAGGTGTCGTCGACCACTATCAGCCCCGCTCCGGCGTGGCCAAGCAGTTCCGCCACCCGACGGAGCGTTTCCTCGTTCAACAGCCCTGCCCGTGATCCGCTCACTCGTTCGTACGACACACGCCCCCCAGCGGGGCAGCGGTAATAAACCTCGCTTTACTGTCACAAAAATACAGATATTACGATAGTAAATACCGATCGGCATATATTTTATTTTTTATCAGATAGACAAAGATAGTCTCGAAGTCGGACTTATTATCACAGATCTCGTAATGAACAAAACTATTAAATACAGTAAGCGTTCATTACTGGGTATGGCACACAGCGAAACCTGGCACACGGTGGCTGACGGGGAGATGGGTCCGTCCGACCCATTGGAGTATGGTAAACATATCGACGGTGTCGAGCTCCCTTCGACGGTTTTGACGTTCGTCGATCGGTACGATCGGGTCATCGGCGAGCGCGATCGATACCTGTGGAAATGGATCCATAACCTCTTCGAGGAGTTTACTCTCCCGTGCGTTTCGACCGAGACACTGAACGACGTCTACGAGACGAAGACGCTCTTGACCGTGTTCGTCACCGTCCTCGACGATCTCGCCGAACTGAGCGACGATCGCTCGACGTTCGACCTCGCGCGGCATATCCCGTCCGGAACGGCCGACGTCGCCGCCAGTACGGACCGACCCGGTGTCGACACCGACACGATCGACTTTCTCGTCGATCTCTGGGCCGAAATAGAGGCCGCGCTCCGCGAATCGCCCCGGTACGGGGAGTTCGCGGACGTGTTCGAGTACGACATGCGACAGACGTGTAACGCCATGGAGTACTCCCGACTGCTGAACCAAAACGCCTCGATGGCGAACCGGACCGAGGCCGAACGGTACGACGCGTACAACATGGCGGTGTTCCCGTACGCCTGCATCGACCTCATGCACTCGCCGTCGTTCGATCGGTCGGAGCTCGGCGCGCTCCGGAGCCTGCTCTGTGAACTCCAGCAGATGGCCCGGATCGGCAACTGGATCACGACGTGGGAGCGCGAACTCGCGGAGGGCGACATCAGTTCGGGCGTCGTCGTCTGTGCGCTCCGACGCGGCGTGATACTGCCCGAAGAGCTGGACGGTCCGGACCGCCCGTCCGCCGACCAGTTGGTCGACAGAATCGAGTCTCACTCCATCGTCTCCGAGTTCGTCCGGGAGTGGGAGATCCGCAATAAAACGGTCAGGAAGCGGACCGCCGAGATCCGAAGCGTCGACTGTGACGGCGTCGTCGACGGGTTCCAGACGGTGATGAACCACCATCTCGCGAGCGAAGGCAGTAAATAACGGCGTCCGGCGCGAGCACTGTTGAGCCGTTCCGACGTCGGATTCGTTTCACGGGTAGTACAGCCCACTCCCCTTTGGATACGCAGTCACCCAACACAGCCGAGAAACGGGAGTATGGTCATCGTACTCCTTCTGCGCCGATCGGTGAACGTGTTGTGGCGGTGATATTATATGATTAACAAAGCACCCCCGTCCTGACAATTCGTCATACCCCGTCGCGGCAGCACAACCCGCAAAAACGGTGGACGAAGACAATGGTTGGAAATGGCTGACAAGGACTCGAAAACGCTCTCACAGGACACGGCGTTCGATCTGCTTAGCAACGGCCGGCGGCGGCGAATCTTACAGCGGCTCCAAGGAACGGACGGTGTGGAGTTGGGGACGCTCGCAACCGAGATATCGGCGATGGAAAACGACATCCCCCCTGAGGAGCTCTCTTCCAAGCAGCGAAAACGGACGTACGTTTCGCTGTATCAAACCCACGTTCCAAAACTGGAAGACGCCGGCGTCGTCGAGTTCGACTCCGACTCCGGGGTCGTCAGCCCGACGGAACACGTCGACGAACTCACCGGATACTTTTCCTCCGAGCCGAACTCCGTCCCCTGGGAGCTGCTCTATTTCCTGTTTGCGGTCGCGGGGCTGGTCGTCTTTTTGATCACCTCCCAACTCGCAGGCGTCTTCCACACTCCGACCTATATCGGCATCGCGACGCTTATCGGGATCATGGGATTGGCGGTCATCCAGTATATTTCAACTGAGAAGCCGGTACGAGCGTCGTGAAAACGCGGTTTGCTCGGCCGTTTAGCGCCGAATAACTAATCAACTGGGTACGGAGGTACACCGTATGCATCGCATGGAAACCAACCGATCGTGCGGCTGTTCTCCCCTCGAAGCGACGGTACCGAACGGTGGGTGTGATCGCGCGTGAACGATTCCATCGTGATCAAAAACGGCCGAGTCGTGACGCCGACCGACGTACTCGAGTCCGGCGAGATCGAAATACGCGGGGACCGGATACACCACGTCGGGGCGACGCCATCCCGCTCCGTATCCGCGGACGTCGTCGACGCCCGCGGGCTTGTCGTCATGCCCGGGCTGATCGATCTTCACGGCGACGACATCGAACACCATCTCCATCCCCGCACGAACGCTTCCGTCGAGACACGGGTCGCCGTCGGGATGGCGGATCGGAGCAACGCCGCGAGCGGCGTCACCACCAAGTTCCATGCGATCTCGTTCGAGGAGCTGCCCGAATCGAACCGGACCGTCGCCGAGGCTACCGAGACGGCAAGAGCCATCGCCGACGCCGACGACCTGTTAGTCGACAATCGCGTTCACGCCAGGTGCGAACTCTCCGACCCGAGCGTCGAAGCCGTGACCGACCTGCTCGGATCGATTCCGATCGATCTCGTGTCTATAATGCATCACACGGCCGGCGACGGACAGTTGAGCGATGACGACGCGTTCTCGGAGTTGTACGTCTCCGAGAAGGGCTGCAACGAGGCGGAGGCGACCCGCCTCCTCGACGCCCGACGCTCGACCTCGACGGAGACGCTTCGGCGTCGCGCCGCCGAGATCACCGATGCGGCCCTAGAGGCCGGGGCAGCCGTCGCGTCCCACGACGACGAACGGGCCGAAGACGTCGAACGGATGGCCGATTTGGGCGTCGAAATCACCGAGTTTCCGGTCTCGATGGAGGCTGCAGAGCGGGCCGCCGAACTGGGATTGACCACCGTGATGGGCGCGCCGAACCTCGTCCGAGGCGGGAGCCTCTGGGATAACCTCTCTGCGGAGCGGGCGATCGATGTGGGAGTGCTCGACGTGCTGTCCTCGGATTACCACCCGGTCTCGCTTCTGTCCGCGGTGTTCGTCGAAACGGGTGAGTCGCTCCCGCGGAGAGTCAGACGGGTGACAAAAAACCCCGCGGACGCGGTCGGCCTCACCGACCGCGGCCGAATCCGGGAGGGGGCACGCGCGGATCTGATCGTGGTCGACCCCGAACCGACCCCGACGGTCGAACTCGTCCTGGTCGGAGGATGCGAGCGCTTCCGGACGAACGCGGTCGGACGGGAGGCCGGGCGGTGAACGACGTGGTCGGAAGTAACTGGTGGGCAGATACAACACGGACGAGTCCGAACCGACCGACGGACAGGGGTGAACCCACCCGGGGTCAAGCCCCGGGGCAGTCGCCGTGCCCGCCCGTACAGACACCCCGACGGCACCGTGGAGGCCGTGTCTACAAAGAAAACAGATCGAGTACCCCGACCCACCGTGGTCGGGGGTGAAGCGCGTCACGATATTACACAAACTCAAGAAGTTTGAGCAATAACACACTGACAACGACCAGAAAACGGCCTCTCAAAGTATGGAGTTGAAGCCCTCAATTCCTTTGCTGGTCGTTCGACAGGGATGAGAATGCGACTCCTCTCAAAACCCACGTCATTGGCGTGGTGAGACGGGAGTTGTCGTGGGCTGGTGGAGGCCCAGACCCTCACGGACACAGTATGTGTTCGGGTGTCTACCCGTCCCGGGCACGACCACAATCCTGTGGAAGTGCGAGGGGAATTAAAGTCCGTTGCCGGTGCAGTGCAGCCCCAAACACGGACGCCACGGGCCACCGTGCCCGTGGTACTTCACCTTGGAGGGCGGTCGCGTGTTCACGGTCAGGGAGTATCCGACGCGTGACAGGTTCCAGCTGGCTGTCGACGCGGTGACTGACACCGGTATCAACGAACACGTTGTGGAGTTCCCCCGCGTCAAGGCGTTCGCCGAGGACGGGTCGACGGACGAATCGGCCCTGTAGTAACACCAGCAGTGCCGTGGCTCGAAACCGGTGGCGTCGTGCGGTTCGGTAAATTTATGTTCCCCTGCGGATAAGTTAATGTTGACCCTCCGAGGCCACCCTGCCAGTTTGTGTGCCAGCACCTGTGGGCCGCCTCAAAGGGTCATTTTCAAACCGGTAGCTCCGCCGCCACCCGCCGGTTAAATATAAAAAACACGTCACTAAAGAAGGTGCTACCGAACAAAACCTCTTTGTAGGTACGAAATACCACCGACTGAAGCCATCCTACGCCCGATGTCGGGGTGTATCGTATAACAATTCTTGACAATCACAATTTCCTATATATGTAATAAACACAACACTTATACCGGTTATGGTAATACTACCAGTCGCATGGCACGCAAACTGGCACACAAACACGGCACATCGGACGCGCCCGAGGGGGCGTCGAACACATGGCATGGGGTTGTTAGGCCCGATCGACGTGGGTACCTCCGGCTCGCATCCGCCGCGATCGCGGCGCTCGCCTCGGTATCGGGAAGCGTCGCGGGTCGACAGCCGCCACAGAACGGGCTGTTGATCCGGGGTAACGGAGAGATATCGACGTACGAGTTCACCGTCGGTGGGACGCTCGATACCGGTCCCGGCAGCACCGCCGACGCCGGCGAACGGATCTCCGGCAGCAGCGCCGAGGGCGTCGTCAAGGACGCGGATCGACGCTACCTGTTCAGCGGCGAGATACGCGATTTCTCTCTCACCGGTGACGCGAGAATTTACCTCCGAACCGGTTCGGGGCGACGGGAGCTGTCGGTGGACGAGCGGAGCGGCGCATTGGAAGTAAAATGAACGACCGACCGCCGTCACGGCACCGCACCACTGGATCAGTCATTTAGTTTCGAACCGCGACCGTACCCGATGCAGGGCGGTCACGACGGCTCCGAGCCCGGGACGGCCATCGTACATCCACAGCGTGACTCCGAACACGACCGAGCCGAGCTGGAGCGCGACGACGGGCGTGAGCTCGAGAGAGAACAACTGGAGGAGGTACTGGCTCAAAAGCGAGTAGACGCCGTCGGCGAAGGACCCGTGATCGTGGGAGGGTTGATACGGCCGGACCGGCCAAAGCATCGGCTCAGGATAAAACTCCCCGCGTGACAGCGACGCGGGTAGCACGTCTCCGACGAGATGGAGGAGATAGCCGAACGCGAAGGCGACACCCGTCTGACCGACGCCCCGTCGCCTCGCGACCGCGTACACCGCGACCGACACCGGAACCGCCACGAAGACCGAGTGTGCGATCGCGTAGCCGGAGTCTATCACCCCGAACTGCCACGCGAGCGGTTTGTCGACGAGATCCGGCAGAAGCGACCCGGCGACGAGACAGACGACGGGCCAGTCCTCCGGGGGTGTCCGGTATCTGGCGTGGACGAAAATCGAGTAAAAAACGTACGCGAACAGCACGTGTTCCCAGGGCCACATGAATGCTATGACAGTGGAGGACTGATTAGTTAGCTGTTGGTTTCTTTGTTCACTCGGCGTCCGTCGGCCGATCGTCGATCCAAAAGTGCGTGTGGCGGTATGCGGTGTCGACCCCGAGGGACGTCTCGTCCGGCGGCGATCCCCGGTACAGGAGATACGTCGCCCGCAGGTCGCTCCCGTCTTCGATCGCTGCCGGATCGAGCGTGTGGGAACGCACTTCCGTTTCCCCGGGTTCGAGCGTCACTTCGAAGCCGTCGACAGTCCGAGTCTCCCGGATCGACCGTTCGGCCTCCCCGTCGTACGCCTGGAGGAGAACGACCACCGAGTACGTCGTCGTTTCCCCTTCCTCGTTCGTGATTCCGACGCGCACTTCGTCAGCTCCATCGTCGGGGTAACCGGCCGCCGCATCGGCGCCCGTCTCGGGGTCTTCCGTCACGATGTAGAACTCCGTGAACTGCTCGCCGCGCTCGGTCGTCACGACCGCAAGCCCCATGCCGGCGGCGGCGACGACGAGGCCGACGATCAACACGACGTTCAGAAGCGCCACGGATCCGTCCCGCTTCGTTCGCACCAATCCGCCGACGGCGGCGCCGATGTGCCGGGAATCGAACCGGTCGTCCACCGGCACCGACAGGCGCCTGAGGGCGGCGACGACGACGAGGGCCACAGTCGCGACTCCCACCGCGCCGACGTATGTCGAGGGATCGACCCCGAGCGGCGTGTACGTGAACCCGAGTCCGATCAGCGGGACGAGACAGACGCTCAAGACGACGGCGAGGACGAACCGTTCGACGACTGTCACGGTCCCATCACCCCGGTGTTCTTTGTGTCCGATCCGATCGAGAATCCCACTCTCCCCTCCCCGCGGGAACAAAAGCGCCACCGCGGCGTATCCCGGAGCAAAAAGCACCGCAACGATCCCGAAAGCGCCGCGGGCGGGGTTCGTTGGGATAACCCCGAAGGCGGTTCCGGCGAGCCAGAAACCGACAAGGAAAACACAGAACAGATCGAGCAGAGACGCGCCCGAGCGGAGCCACGATTCTGAACGGGTCGACATAGCGATACGGAGACACCACCGGGTCAAAAGTAATCGCCTGTTAACACCCCCGAAAGAAAATCCGACGACGGTCGCCCCACCGTCGGCTGTCATCGTATCGGTGGCGACTCGGGCCAACGCAATGATCCGAACCGCCGGCTCGGTCGGAACCGGAATCCAGCGTAAACACGAGTATACTAAAAACTGATGCGGAAGAACCGACCGTATAGATGGACCTCAGCATCGTCGTTCCGACGATACGACCCCGCTCCGATATCGAGGTAATCGACGCTCTCGAACGGTGTGAGTTCGAAGATTACGAGGTGATCGTCCGCGAGGATGTCCCGGTGACAAAGGCCCGAAACGAGGGATACAAGCGGGCGGAAGCCGACAAAATCCTGTTTCTCGATGACGACTCGGTGCCGAGGGAGGGATACCTCGAGAGGGCCTCGAAAACGCTCGCGAACCACGGCGCAGTCGTCGGGAGAACGGTCCACCCGAGAGACGACATGTTCGCCGGGCAGTTGACTTCACACTACAGCTTCGGAGACGAACCGCGGTACGTCACCCGATTTTGGGGCTGTAACATGGGACTGCGAGCCGACGTTCTCGACGCCGTCGGTGGCTGGGACGAGAACATGGGGTGGGGAAACGAGGAGAAAGAGCTCGCCGAACGGGTGCTGACCGAGTGTCCGATCTACTACGACCCCGAGATGGTCGTCGATCACGTCTACGCGGAGTCCCTCCGCGATTACTGGCGAAAACAGTACAAACTCGAAAGGGAGATGCCCTATTACCTGCAAAAACAGGGGCTCTCCAGGAGACTCATTCTGATCCGGACGCTCTCGAACCTGACGACGCCGACGAACTACCTCGGCCGGTCGCCGGAGATCCTGCTGGCGCGCGCCGGCGGGACCCTCACCGGATCGCTCGGACGACTCGTCGGCTCGTTCGACGACCGTCTGTCGGCGATCGACGACTCCTCCAGCCAATAAGATACGGGTGTTCGTGCCGGCGTGTTCCCACACCTGCCGTCCCGTTCGGCCACCGGAACGTGGCAGTACGAACCCTTCGGTTTGGTCGATCTGTCGATGCAGTCCGGACGGACGACCGGTGTCGTCGCCCTCCGCGGGTGGCGGACCGACATCGGGTATCCGGCGGATAGAGACGGGGCGGAACGGCGGCTCGAGGCCACGCGGCAGTGGGCTCTTGGACCGACAGGCGACTGAGACGTACGGGGTTATATACCCCCGACCGAAGCCGGATCATAACGATTACTCGAGCGGTAGCGTCTACGGACGAATGAGCTACGAGATCGCCGTTATCGGGACCGGCAACCCCGAGGCCGACGGATACGCGATGGCGTACAGACACGCACAGGCGTACGAACGACTCGACAACTGTAGGCTCCGTGCGTGCGCCGACATCGTCAAAGAGAACGCCGCCGCGTTCGCTCGGGAGTTCGATATCGAGGATGTGGACATCTACGAGGACTACGCGGCCATGCTCGACGAGACGGCGCCGGATATCGTGAGTGTCTGTACGCCGACGCCGACGCACGCCGAAATCGTCACCGACTGTGCCGAACACGGTACCCTCGAGGCCATTCACTGCGAGAAACCGATGGGTGCGACGTGGAAGGAGTGTCGGGAGATGGTGTCCACCTGCGACCGAGAGGGGGTGCAGTTGACGTTCAACCACCAGCGCCGGTTCGCGGCACCGTACCGGAACGCGAAGTCGATGCTCGAGGACGGCCGGATCGGCGATCTCCGTCGGATCGAGATTGGGGGCCAGGATCTCTACGATTACGGGACGCACCTGTTCGATATGTGCGGGTATCTCACCGACCAGACGCAGATCGAGTGGGTGTTCGGTCAGGTCGACCACGGAGATTCGGAGGAGATATACGGGCTCTACCGGGAGCGAGAGGCCCTCGCGAGGTGGCGGTACGAATCGGGCGTCGACGGGTTCGCCTCGACCGGCAAGGCGGGGATCGTCGGCTGTGAAATCCGGATCGTCGGCGAGGACGGGACGATCGAGGTCGGTCCGAACGACGGTCCCCCCTTGCGCGTTCGCGACGACGGATCGGGGTGGGAGCAGGTCGATACCGGACGCGACGGGGTCTGGCGTTCGGACTCCCATCCGGTCGACCGACTGCTGGAGCGGGCACCGGTCGGTCCCGAGCGGTCGTTCACGTTCAGCGATCCACCCTACGTCGGCCGCGCCATCGCGGCAGTCGTGGACGCGGTGACGACGGATCGGCGTCCGGTACTTGCGGCCGGAAACGCCCTGCAGTCCACCGAAATAATCTTTTCCTGCTGGGAATCCGCCAGGCGCGGCGGACGGATCGACCTCCCGCTCGACATAGACGACAACCCGCTCCGGTCG
>CAZOFL010000041.1:0-9863 GCA_964579035.1 uncultured Natronomonas sp.
GGGTAGTTCACAACCGCTCGATGATGTGTCGCTGGATCGATCCGACGCGATCCGGATCGTAGCTCCACATCGCCCGCCAGACGTTTCGATCCGTCTCCGTCGCGATAAGGGCCGCGGGTTCCCCGCCGTTGGACGGCCTGAACACGACGAATCAAGAACGGCGGTAGCGTTCGTTGCGTCCGGCGTGGACGGTTATATCGTCGTATCGGACGTCCCGAACGTCGGGCACGCCGTAGGCGTGGACCGCAGCGTCGGACCCGTCGAGGCGGTCGTAGATCCGGCCCGTTCCATACTCGTCGTGGATGCGCGAGAGCTGCTGGAACGCGACGTCGAGTCGCCCGTCGCCGGTCTCGAGCGCCCGACGCTCGATGTAACGCGATATCACGACCAAAACGAGTTTTTCCTTCGTCGATCCCGGGAACCCCCGGAGCGTGTACACCGCCTCGTCGAGTTCCGTCAACACGGAGGGCGCTTCGTACTTTTCGATGCCGCCCAACCCGGTCGTGTAAAGATCGGCGTTGACGAGCAGTGTCGCGTTTCCGAGCGCATCCATCGGCGAAACCGCGACAACCTCGCCGTCCTCGATGAGGACGACTGCGCTGTCGGCTTCGAAATCCGTATTCGCCGCCGCGAGGTCGACCTCGAGGCGTCCGAACGCGTCGGCAAAGAGGTCACGTATCGGCCCCGGTCGTGTCGGGCCGACGACCGCGAGCGTCCGATCGGGGACGTCAGTTTCCACGAAGAACTGAGAGAGCGAACCCGGCATGTGGGCGCTCGGCGGTACGTCGGAGGTGTGTTTAAAAATCGGCTCCGTTTCCGCGGCTGATACGGGTGGTCACGGTGGCGACTGTGCGGCACCAGTCCGCAGGCATCGGGGATTATATTCCGCGCATCGAACCGCCGTCGATCGGAACCGCAACTCCGTTGACGTAGGAGGCTCGCTCGCTCGAGAGCCACGCGACCGTCTCGCCCAGTTCGCGAGGGTCGCCGACGCGTTCGAGGGGGATGCCGTCGGCCCACTCGTCGAGTCCCGTCGCGTAGTCGTCGTACTCGCCGCGCTCGACGCCGTCCTCGATGAGTTCCTCGATCCGGCTCGTTTCGTGTGCGCCGGGAAGCACGGTGTTGACGCGGATCTCCGGGGCGAACTCGTCTGCGAGGCTCTTTGTCAACCCCAACACGGCCCGTCGGACGGCGTTCGAGAGAACGAGGTCGTCGAGGATTTCCTTGACCGTTCGGGAGGTGACCGTCACGACGGTGCCGCCGCCGCCGGCAGAGAGGGTCGGATGCGCCGCCCGAACCGTCCGGACGACGCTCATGACGAGCAGATCGTAGGCGTCGTACCAGTCCTCGTCGTCGGTTTCGAGGAACGGCCCCGGCGGCGGCCCGCCGGCGCTCGTGACGACGTGATCGAGCCGCCCGAACGTCCCGACCGCCGCGTCGACGAACGCCTCGACGTCGTCGGGATCGGTGATGTCGGCCCGGACGCCGAGTACCTCGCCCGCCCCGGCGTCGTCGAGTTGTGCCTCGGCGCTCGCGAGGCGATCCGGGTCGCGGCCGCAGACGGCCACGTCGACGCCGGCTTCGGCGAGCGCTTCGGCGCTCGCGAGGCCGAGGCCCGCGGTTCCGGCGGTCACGATCGCCGCGTTACCGTCGATATCGAGATCCATACCCTCGGCTCGAACGCCGGGAACATAAAAAACGTCGTGTGGTCGCGTCGCCGCTACGAGCGAACCGTCACTCTGCCGTCGTTCGTGACAGTCACCGTGATGTCGCGTTGGACCGCCCGGCCCTGAACCGCGTCGCCGGCCGCGTCGCCGATGAGTTTCATCAGTTCCGGGGCCGTCCGGCTGACTTTCACCTCGGCGTCGTCGCAGGCGGAGTACACCCGGTTTGGGACGTCGTAGAGGTCGGTCCCGCGTTCGATCGTCAGCCGAACCGGGGCGGTCAAGGCGTTCGCGAAGTCGACGGTCTCTCTCGCCTTGGCGATGTTCTCGCGGGCGCTCGACTCGACGCTTGAGACGTTCGCCCGGGACGTGCCGAGCGACTCCGCGATCTCCGCCTGCGGGATGTCCCGTTCGCGGAGCGCGAGCACCTCGGCCTGCCGGTGTGTCAACACGCTCGTCTCCGCGTCGAACCCGGCCTCCTCGAGCAGTTCGTCGGCGTCAGGCACAGTCATTCGGTGGTGTGTCGTCGGTCGGTCGGTCGTCGGCGATGCGTCCACGGTGCCTCCGGAAGGGAGCCGAGTACCGGACGAAAGGCGATCGCTGCGTGTCCCCAAGCGGCGTGTCGAACGGTGCCCACAGTGTCACGTGCGATACCTCCGTCAGTTACCCCAGAAGTTCTCGCGACTCCCCAATCGCCCTCGGTCGAGTGCCTTCTCGCGGTCGCTGCGGGTGTCGCCTGCGTCGTCGTCGGCCGCCTCCGCCCCGCCGTCGTCGGTGTCGGCTGTGTCTTCGTCTTCGTCTCCGTCCATCGGGAGCCGCTCGATTTCGTCCGCCCTGGCGTGGTTCGACCGGACCTCGGTGATCTTGACTCTCGCTCGGGCGTCCGGTAAGACGCCGTCGACCATGACGATGAACCCGTCCTCGGTCCGGCCGACGCCGGCCCCCGACTCGTGGATGTCCTCGACGTCGACGACGACCTCCTCGCCGAGTTTGACCGGCTGCTGTTTGAGGTCTCTGATCGGCTGGCTGTAGTGGGAGCACCACTCGGCACCGCCTCGGTTGCCGTAGTGTTGACAGCCCATGCCTTCGATCCGTTCGGAGAAACTGGGGCAATCGTCCGCGAGCGGGCATTCGGGCATACCTCCACTTGCCCCGCAGTCGATTAAACGCTTGTGGGTCGGACGATTCCGCCGGAGCGGTCGCTTTGTCGCGGTTCAGGCGACGGTCCCGCCGGCACAGCGGCGGGTCCGCGGCGGGACGCGTTCCTCGAAACAGCACGGCCCGTCTCAAAGCTCCATCGCGACCACCAACGCGGCGAGGAAGACGTGTTCGCCGTCGATGACGAGACCATAAAACAGCGACCCCCGGTCGCGGGTCGCAAAGGGGATGTAGGCGGCGACGTATCCGAGAAAGCCGAGCAAAACGAGAAAACGCGGAGGGAGGACCCCGGACGCGACCGCGGCGACGACGCCGAGGGAGACGGCGGCTGTCACCGCCACCGCCCCCATCCGGGTCTCCCGGACGCCGAAGACGATCGGCGCCGTCCGGATCCCCTCCTCGCTGTCGCCCTCGATATCCTTGATATCGAAGACCGCGGCCGCGACGGTCAACATGACCGTAAAAAACGCCGACAGGAAGACGATCCCCGCGATCGGCCCGGTCCCGTAGTAAACGCCGACACCGAGGGGGATGATCCCCCACGAGAGCCCGACGATCAGGTTCTTGACGAAGAGGAGTTGCTTCACGCGAAACAGCGAGTATAGGGCGGCGACGACGGCTGGTAACGCGAGCAACGGCGAGCCGGGAAGCCCGAGTGCGACGGCACCGCCGACCGCGACGAGGTACAGGCCCACCCCAACCGCAAAGAGCGCGCGTCCGTATCTGTCGGTGAAATCCGCGCGTCCGGGGACGTTCTCGCGGTCCTCATCGATGTCGGTGAGTCGGTTGAGGCTGTAGACGAAAAGCGTCGCGGCGAAGACGATAAACAGCGCGAGCGGGTCCGGCGGGAGCTCAACGAGCAGCATCGTCGAGAGGGCGACGCCCGTGGCGGCGGTCGAGATGAGGAGGTTGCTGTGGACGAGAAACGCGAGCGCGGCTACGATGACCGCCGTCGGACGTCCGTAGGGGCTGGAGTCTCGCATTCGAAACCGACAGCGGGCAGTACGCGACCAACCCGGTTGACTCTTTGTGTCGCGCTCGCAAGAGTGGCCGGACCGACCGGATCGGCGGCTATGGCGGTGCGTTTCAGTCGAAGCGCTGATTACACGCCGGCCCGTCCACCGAACGAATGCTGTCGTCCTCGTGGAAACGCGACATCGCAAGCGGGCTCATCGTTCTCGTTCCGTTGCTCGTGACGGCTTACGTCGTCGCGTTCATCTATCAGGCCATCGCCAACCTCCCCTTCCTCGAAACGACGCTTCAGGGGCTCCCGGTCGCGGCCCGGGTGATGATAACGCTCGTCCTGTTCGGCCTGCTCGTCCTCGCCGTCGGTTACCTGATGCGGACGACGGTCGGCGACCTCATCGAGGAAACGCTCGACGCGATGATGAACCGACTGCCGGGCCTCCGGGTCGTGTACAACGCCTCGAAGATGGCGGTCGAAACGGCCGTCAGCGGCCCCGACGAACTCCAGACGCCGGTGAAACTCGAGACGTGGAACGGGATGCGGATGACCGCGTTCAAGACCGGCAAATCGACCGAGGACGGCCGCGACGTGCTCTTTTTGCCGACCGCCCCGAACATTACGACCGGCTTCGTGATCGAGGTCGAATCCGATCGCTACACGGAGATCGACGAGACGGTCGAGGACTCGCTCACTCGGATCCTGAGCGCCGGGTTCGGCGAAAGCGAGAACCGCGGCGTCAGCATCGACGTCAGGGAGGAGTCGTTGCGGCCGCCATCGGACGGCTCGACCGCCGAGGAGCGTTGAATCGGGCCGAACAAGCCGATCGAGGCCGATGGCTCCCCCCGACGGGGGACGCCGTTCCGGACTGCGTTGTCCCCGGGGGAGCTGTGGATCGGCTCGCGAAGCGTACGCGCTTCCCGCCACGGCTTCAGCCGTGGGTTTCCGCGCTGGTACCGCCGTGACGTTCGAGTACGCTGCTTCGATCGCTCGGGGGGCGAGAGCGTCTCGGGGACGGCGTCGGTCCCCGAGGGTGCCCCCAGAGACCGTGCGGTGAACGTAGATCCCACCGAACCGCGTTTTTTATACGATGGCCGTCCGCAGGCGGGGTATGATAGTCGAAACCGTCGTGGTGGCGATATGGGTCATGCTGCCCGCCTATATCCCGAACAACGTCGCGGTGTTGGCCGGCGGCGGCCGCCCGATCGACGGCGGGCGGACACTCAGCGACGGTAAGCGGCTCCTCGGCGACGGCAAGACCTGGCGCGGAACGGCGTTCGGAACCGCGGCGGGTGTCGCGGTCGCTCTCGTGCTCAACGCGCTCCATCCCGCCGTGAGCGGGATCGTCGCGGCGGATCCGTTCCCGATCGCCGCCGCCGTCTCCTTGGCGTTCGGCGCGATGCTCGGCGACATCCTCGCCTCCTTTCTGAAGCGCCGGACCGGCCGCGAACGCGGTGCGGTGTTCCCGGGCGTCGATCAGCTCGATTTCGTCGTCGTCTCGCTCGTGTTGACCGCGGCCGTCGCGACCGGCTGGTTCTTCGAGACGTTCACGCTTCCCGTCGTCGTCGCCGTCCTCGTGTTGACGCCGCTTTTACACGTGTCGACGAACGTGATCGCCTACGCGCTCGGGCTGAAAGACGAACCCTGGTAACCGTCGACTAATCGGAGCCGTCGCCCACGACCGGCGGTTTCACGCCTACCGAGCGCGTCGAGAGAGCGGATCGGTCGGGGTGGCCACGACCGTGTGATTCAATACCGAGAACCCCTGCCGTGCTAGCGTGTCCGAACCGAAGCCGACACCATCCGCGGACGACGGCCCGACGCTCGAGACGCCGGTCTCGGTCGGCGGAGTACGGCTCCCGAACCGGCTCTACCGCGCTCCGCTTCTCGAACACGCGGGCGACGATGCGCCGGTCGATCGGCTGATTTCGGAGCTCGAGCCCTGCGCGGAGGCCGGTGTCGGACTGCTCATGCAGGGTGCGACGCCGATCCGGGGACGCGAAGGGCGTGCGGTGCCGGGGATGACCGGCTTCGACGACCCCGACCGGGTCGCGAGCATGCGCCGGCTCACGGACCGCATCCACGAGCACGGGAGCCGGATCTTCGCCCAGCTGGCCCACGGCGGACTCCGGTCGATGGAGATCTGGCACGCCGACTACCGGCGGCGGAATCCAGGGCTCCGCCAGCGCGTGGTCTCGGAGCCGCCGGCCCCGCTTCGGGTGGCCGACCGGCTGGGGATCCTCTCGATCGACGCCGACCCACTCTCGACCGACGAGGTGTACGACCTCGCGGCCGATTTCGGGCGGGCAGCCGAGCGCGCCGCGGCCGCCGGCTACGACGGGATCCACCTCGCCGGGGCGACGATGGGCATCTTCCAGCAGTTCCTCTCGCCGTTCTACAACCGCCGCGACGACGAGTTCGGCGGGTCGCTCGCCGACCGGCTCCGGTTTTTCGAACTCGTCCACGCGGAGACCCGCGACCGGACGGACGTCCCGCTCGTCACGAAGGTCCCCGCCGAGACCGAGACGCCGTTTTTCGTCCGGAACGCGATCGACGCCGCCGAGGCGATCGACGCCTGCCGGCGGCTCGACGAGATCGGCTACGACGCCATCGTTCCCGTCCGGTCGTCGCCGTTTTGGGACCACGCAATCATCCGCGGGGAGTTCGGGTCGCGGGGGTTCGACAGCCGGTTCGACGAGGGGTTCGAGGCGGCCTTCGGCGGGCCGTGGCGACGGCGGCTCGTCCAACTGGCGGCGCGGGTCGACGCCGCGAACAACCCCTTCGAGGCCGCCTGGAACGCCGATCTCTGCCGGCGGGTCCGCTCGGTCGTCGACGTCCCCGTCCTCTGCGTCGGCGGGATCCGGGGCCGAGCCGAGTCCGATCGGCTCCTCGGGGACGCCTGCGAGATGGTCGGGATGGCGCGACCGTTCTACGCGGAACCGCGGCTGGCCGCCCGGTTGCTCTCGGAGCCGGACGCGACGGTCATCTGTGAGAACTGCAACAACTGCGTGCCGCCGCAGGCCGCCGGCCAGGGGGGCGTCTGCCGGACGCCGGAGGTGTTGGGCCGCCGCGGGGAACTCGAACGCGAGGGGGCCTACGAGTGACGACACGCGGCGGAGAAAGCTATACGTGTCCGGCTGCACGGCCCCGCCCGTGGGCCCCAAGCCTCTCCAGAACGAACTCGACGGGTGGGTTTACGACCGGGTAGAGCGGGGGGTAAACGCGCCGCCCGGCGGCCCGATATTCAATCTTCGGGTGCCGAGGGATCGATGTCGAGACCGCTCTCGCCCGCGAGAACCCGGTAGCTCTCGAGCGTTCCGGCCATCGACGGCGCGTCCTCGTCGTCCTTACGCTGGGTTCCGTAGTCCATCCAGCGCCCGCGGGAGTAGCTGTACATCTCGAAGGCCGCGTCGGTTTCGACCACGAGATCGACGACCGGGTCCTCGGGCGCATCCGGCGGGATCACAGCCGACCGAACGCCGCTGTCGGCGTCCATTACCCACACGGCGCCGCCCTCGGGGAGTCGATCCGCGGCCTCAGCCTCGGAGAGCGGCCGCTCCGGCCACCCCTCGGCGGGTTTGGGTTGCTCCATACGCACACGAGGGGCGGCGCGGACAAAGGCGCTTCGTCGCCGAGGGCAAAGCTAAACCTTTAGACTGCTTCGCTTCGTGTGTGTACGAGTGACAACAAAGACAGCCGCCTACGATTACACCGTCGTCGGAGCCGGTTCGGCGGGGTGTGTCCTGGCTGCCCGGCTCACCGAGGACCCGGACACCTCCGTTCTGTTGCTCGAAGCGGGGACCCCCGACGAGAAACGCGAAATCTCGATTCCCGCCGGCTTTCCCGAGCTGTTCGAATCGGAGGTCGATTGGGCGTATTACACGGAGCCACAACCCGAACTGAACGGTCGGGAACTGTACTGGCCCAGGGGGAAGACGCTCGGGGGCTCCGGATCGATCAATGCGATGATCTACGTCCGGGGACACCGCTCCGATTACGACCACTGGGAAGCGCTCGGCAACGAGGGGTGGGGGTACGACGACGTGTTGCCCTACTTCAAACGCGGCGAGCGGTTCGAGCCCGGCGGCGACGAATACCACGGTAGCGACGGTGCGGTGAACGTCACGACGCCGCGGTCGCCGCGGCCGCTCTCGCGGACGTTCGTCGACGCCGCCGTCGAGGCCGGCCACCCGCGTAACGCCGATTTCAACGGCCCGAAACAGGAGGGAATCGGGTTCTACCACCTCACACAGAGGCGTGGGAAGCGACACAGCCCGGCCGACGCGTATCTGAAGCCCGCCCTCGATCGGCCGAACCTGACCGTCGAGACCGGGGCGTTCGTGACCGAGATCCGGTTCGACGGCACCCGTGCAACCGGCGTCGAGTACGAACGGGACGGAACCCGGCTGTACGCCGAGGCGACGCGGGAGGTCCTCGTCTCCGGGGGAGCGGTGAACTCCCCGCAGTTGCTCATGTGCTCCGGGGTCGGCGACCCCGAGCAGTTGGCCGAAAACGGCATCGAAACCCGGGTCGAGTGCCCCGGCGTCGGCCGAAACCTCCAGGATCACCTCTTCGCGTTCGTCGTCACCGAGTCGGCGTCGACGGACACCCTCGACGACGCCGGCGGCCTCGGGGATCTGGCGAAGTATTTCCTCCTGAAACGGGGGGTTCTCACCACGAACGTCGCCGAATCCGGTGGGTTCGTCCGGACCGAGCGCGCCGGCGACGTCCCGGACCTGCAGTTCCACTTCGCGCCCGCGTACTTCATGAACCACTCCTTCGACAACCCCGAGGACGGCCACGGGTTCTCCGTCGGCGTCACGCAACTCCGCCCCGGGAGCCGGGGGCGGATCTCGCTTCGGTCGTCCGACCCCCGCGACGATCCGCGGATCGACCCGAACTACCTCGACGCCGACGAGGACATCGAGACGCTCGTCGAGGGGCTCCGTGCGGCGCGACGGATCGTCCGAAAAGCGCCGTTCGACGACGCCCGCGGCGAGGAGATCTGGCCGGGCGAGGACGCCGAGAGCGACGCCGAACTCGAGGCACACGTCCGCGAGACCGCCCACACGGTGTATCACCCGGTCGGGACGTGCAAGATGGGCGACGACGACTCGGCCGTCGTCGACGATCGTCTCCGGGTTCACGGCGTCGAGGGGCTCAGGGTGGTCGACGCGTCGGTAATGCCGACGCTCGTCGGCGGGAACACGAACGCGCCGACGATGATGATCGCCGAAAAGGCGGCCGACCTGATTCAGGCGGGTCGGTAGCGGGCGGCGGCCTCAGGCCGACCGCGAGCCGTCGGTGAACTGGTGGTACTCGATGTCGTTCGACCGCATCTCGTTGTGGCGGCGTTCGAGAAAGGAGTAGACCGCGCCGTGGGGCGCGCCGTCGAGGATCATCTCCGCTGCGCTCCGGACGGCGTCGACCTGTTCGGGCGAGCCGATGATCCCGAGCGTCGTCCCGTAAATGACGACGTCGGCACCGCTGAGTTCGGCCATCAACTCGCGGGTCCGGCCGTTCTCCCCGATGAGACGGCCTTTCTTCCGTCGGAGATCCTTCTTGTTTCGCGTGGCGGCCTCGACGTCGACGAGGTCGAACAGCTGCATGTCGTCCTCGAGCAGCCGGAAGGCGTCCTCGGGGGCGAACCCGCGGCCGATCGCCTTGACGATGTCGGGGCCGTTCAACGCGACGATCGGGTCGCCGACGGTCTCGACGCGGACCGATCCCGTCTCGGAGTCGATGTCGAGGCGGACCTCCGCGCGATCCTCGATCTCCCGCATCGTCGCACCCCCCTCGCCGATCAGCACGCCGATCCGGTCTTTCGGCACCGTAACGTGTTTCATACGCTCGTTTCGTGGTGCGGACTGTTAAGTATACGCGTTCAACGACGGCGGAGATCGCCGATCGATCGCCCCCGTCGTCGAGCCTCGTACGGACTATTGTAGTCTTTTATCGGCGAGCGCCGACCCGGCACCGGCGCTCACCGGTACTTTGTTACAACAATCCGTATCAGTCCGTCTCATCCGGGATGTCTTCTTCGGGGGCGGCTTCCTCCAGGTCCCCTTCTTCGGGGG
>CAZOFL010000041.1:9963-17917 GCA_964579035.1 uncultured Natronomonas sp.
CTTCTTCGGGGGCGGCTTCCTCCAGGTCCCCTTCTTCGGGGGGATGATACACGTAGGCGACGTCGCGGTGGAGCACCACGTACGTTCCGCGGTCGGGGTCATAAATGACGCCGCTGTCGGTGTCGATCGCGAAATCGACCAGATCCGCCAGCGATGCGGCTTCGACGCGGGGGGAGTCGTCCACGCGGTCCGGAAGCGACATCGCCGAGACCCACTCCCCCAGGTCCTCGCGGTCGTCGCGGTAGGCGAGCAGGGCACGTTCGTGCTCGTCGAGCGCCAGGCCGCGTCGCTTCGCGACGAACAGCCCCGAAAGGAGGCCGATCGAGACGAGCAGGGACAGCGGCGCACCGACGGTTCGGATCGGCGAGTAGGAGCGCTCGACCGGGACGTTGCGCGTCGATTCGAACTCGTCGCGGGTCGCCGCGTCGGTGCTGATCCGGTACGTGTCGCCGTCGGCGCGTATGAGCATCGTGTACGTTCGTCGCTCGTCGACGCTCTCGCCGTTGACGATCCCCGAGACGTGGACATCGGCCCGGACGGACGTCTCGATGTCGCCGGGGACCTGCCCGATTTCCTCCTCGATCCGTTCGGTTTCGTTCTTGACCGCCGAGAAGCCGAGGCTGAACCCCTCGGTCAGTTCCGTATGCGGATAGAACGGCGACTCGGCTCGGCTGTCGATTTCCTCGCTGTTCTCCCAGACGATCTCCTCGTTGTCGTCCGCCTCGGCTATTGCCCGCCGCTGGAGCGATAGATCGATCTCGACGTCGACGTCGCCGCCGTCGCTCGCTTCGTACCGGAACACGAAGGTTCCGTTCAGTTCCGGCGCGATGTTCGCCGGGTAGATCGAACGGTCATCGAGCCTCGTCCCTTGGGGGTAGATCGGGTTCGGCTCCGTGACCGTCGCCTCGTGCTCGAACGCCCCGTCGATCGCCCAGGAGGATTCCACACGCTCCTCGGTCGTCGTCTCCGGATCGATGTGGGTCGCATACGTTCCCCACGCACCGATCAGGGCGACGACGACGAGTGCGACGACGACGAGTTCGAACCACGAATCCAGCAGCGCCCGCAGGCGGAGGTTTCGACTCATGAACCGACGGCGCCGGACGGCGTTCGGTGAGCTCCCCCGGGATCGACGCTATGAATCATCCCCATCGCAACGTGTTAGTCGTAGCAACGGCTTTGTTATGGACGGATTTCGACCGGCAAACGACGGCTCAGGGAGCCGTAGTTCGGGATTATCCGGATACGTATGCCGGCTACCGATCGGAGTCGTACAGCCGCCTCAGCGTCCGCCGGGGCCGAAAGCCCCGCTCCGGTCGCCGGTCTCGGACCCGGCCGCGCCCGACGACCGTCATCGTCAACAGGTAGAAGCTCCCGCCGAGGAGCCCGCTGATCGCGACCAGCGGCGCCCACGGGTGGACCTCGTACAGCGCCCGAATCGTCCCCGCCGGCAGGATCGCCAGATACCGGCGTTCCGTCACGTACTGGGGGTAGTAGCCGGTCTCCGGCGGGGCCGACAGCGTCAGCGACACCTCCGCCCGGCCGCCGCGGTCGAGGGACACCTCCCGCTGGTTCGGCTCGATGCGGTCGCTCCCGGCCTCGAAGTACGAGACGGTCGGAAGGAGGCCGCCGTTGTGGATCTCGTAGGTGAGCTCCGAGGACGCCCCCTGCTGGACGACCGTCGGCTGCTCGGAGTCGAACTCCGCGCTGACCATGCCGATCCGTTCGGTTCCCGCGGGGCCGACCATCGCCGCCGTGGCCGCGAGGACGAGCAACAGCGCGAACCCGCCGACGAGCAACCGCGGATCGATCCCGCTGTCGCGCGACCGGGAGCGCGACCGGTCCTTTCTGTCACCGAAGAGGACCACGTCGAAGACGTAGGCGAGCACCGCAACTCCGCCGAGCAGGTAGCCGAGTCCCTGCGTGCCGACGACGGCGCTCGTTCCGAGCAGCCCCGCGATCCGGAACTGGAGGGATTCGACCGCGCTTCCGAGCCCAGTCAGGGCCGCCCCGAGGTGCGGGATGACGACGAGTTCGCCGTTCAGTTGTAGCGCCTTGGCTCTGATCTGTCCCTCGGCGACGGGGGGTTCGTCCCCGTCTTGATCGGTGAACGGATTGGCGTCGCCCCTCGTGACGTAGCCGCCTTCGGTCTCGCCGACGACGCGGTGGGTAGTCAACCCGCCGCCGTGGAGCCGTTCGGCGTCGAAGGTAACGACGTCACCCTCCTCGACCGGCCCGGCGACCTCGGCGGGGACCGCGACGAAGCCGTCGCCGGCGTCGAGCGTCGGCTCCATACTGCCGGTTTCGACGTAGGAGAGTCCGACCGGGATGCCGTACAGTTGGCCGACGACCATGGCTGCGAGCAACACAAAAAGTAGGACGCCGGCGGCGTAGGTGAGTGTGTCTCGAATCATGGGCGACGCCGATCGTCAGTTCCGGCTATCGGTGACCTCGAATATTTCTATACGGAGCTTAACGAGGATAACACCGAGTTACATATCAATTGAAGCACATAGAAAGATCGAGCCTTCGAACGGTCCGCCCGCTTCTAGCTACACCGTGCGTAGTCAGGACGTATCCCATTGGCCAAAGTCAATATTCGATCGATGGAAGCGTAGCATCGGATTACTAACCGAGTCGATCACATAAACGCCATCGTCACAGACCGACTTATTGCTGTATTCGAAGGAACATGCGGCTGTCGTGATACTTGCTCTACTGCAGGCAGTCACTCCCTGATGACTGTCCCGAGGGGTTGACACGGGGGTCGACGCAACGACCGAACAGTATGGAACCGAACTCCACAACGGGATCGTCGAACTGGACGAATGGTACGAGTGGCTCCACCATTCACAGCGATCAACCCAGACTACGTGCGCTGGGGTCGCGTTCTCGTCGGCGGCTACTCCGTCCTCGATTGGTTCCTGGTTGACCATCTCCTGCCCCTGTTCCCGGCTCGGATCCCGATCTTCGAAGACGAACGCGAACGTGTTGTGGATATCGGCGACGGAGACGGCGTCGTAGCTGTTTGCGATGACTTCCGAGCCCCCAGTTGGTACGATAGCCGCGGATGAGACCTATCCGGATTCCGTCGAGTCGGGACGTGCTACCAGCCACCGCCTCGCCGGAGATGATCGGTCTCATATCCCGTAGCTGCGCCCACAGTAGTATCACTCGCCGCCGCTCACCGAAGAAGTCCGAACGGCTTGACCCAGCCATCATCAGGGAAAATGATCACGCGTAGCTTGAAGACGCCGGCGTCGCAGTCGTGGCAGTCCGGGGAGACTGTGACCAGTTCGCCCGCACAGAAGGACTCGCGGACGGTCTCGACCCGGTCGAATTCCGTCGCGCGAGCCGGACACTCCGGGCGGGGTTCGCAGTCCGGCGAGTTGGTTACCGACCGAGATGGCTGCGTACTTCGCGGAGAAACGTCGGAAACCAGTGCACGTCTTCTTGAAGATGCGCGTATACGGTTTCATCGTCGATATCGTGGCCGTAGTTGTGCGCGAGGACATTTCGGAATCCGGCCGCCTTTTGCATTTGCCCGGCTGTCTCCGGTGTGAGTATGTCGAGTTCCGAAAGGGCGGCAAATTTTTCGGCGTTAGCTGACGGCACCGTCTCCTTCGAGCTCTTGATCAGCAGTTCCGCGATATCGAGACAGGCTTCGATCGCGGTCTGGAACATCCGCTCGACGATCGCCTGTTGCTCCCAATCGGAAAGATACGCTTCCCGGTCGAGCGTCCGTTTCCGACTCAGGAACCTCACCGATTGTTCGACGTGTTCGACCTTGTCGAGGATTCGGGCCTCCGTCTCTCCGTCGACCGTCATAGCTCGTTTTCCATCCGCCCGAGTAACTCGTCGAACCGCTGCATCCGTTCTTCGTGAGTCCGTTCCGTCGTTCGGGTGTCGAACGCGGCACGACGGCGCTCGGCTTCGTCGGGGTCGCCGACCAGAACGAGTCCGTCTCCGAGTGCAGCTTTCCCGATTTCCGGGCGGACGGCGTCGAGTTCGACGACGTCGACGTCATCAGTACCCAGCGCTCGCGTGAGGTCGACGATAAGCTCGATCCGGGCACGAGGGCGCCGTTCGTCGGACACCGTGGAATCGAACGCAACGGCGACGTCGACATCGCTGTGGCTGTCGCTCGTTCCCCGGACCTGCGAGCCGAAGAGGACGCCGAGCCGGACGGGATGAGACTCAAGCACCGTTCTGATGTCGTCGGGGTCGACGGTTCCGTCCTCGATCGCTGCCATTACTCTCAGGTAGGTCGGTCTGTCGTATAAATGATGGGTGGGAGGTCACCGCGCGTGTTTACACGCTCCGACCGGCACCGATCCGTGTGCCAGGGGTGTCAGACGCGACGGCGACGCTCATCGACTCGTCCGCGCGGAAGGACTGGCCGACGTTCTCGCCGCGGGAATCCGATACGTCATCAGCCATGGACGACTTCCGGATCGGTCGTCAGCAGTCCGCGGTCCTCGGCCCGCGTTGTGACGAACTGCACGGATACCCGCCAGCCCTCGGGGTGTGACCCGTCGCGGCGGGTTCGCACGATGTCTCGTCACATCCCGGGCCGGTCCGGACACACCGCGGCGGTCGGTGACCCCGCGTCGTCGGCGTCGATGTCGCCGCTGACCTCGTCTATCTTGGTCCCCGGTTCGCCGAGACACGGCGACGCCGGGCACCGGACGGGGTCGCCGTCGTCGGGGTCGCTGGGGTACCGGGGCGGGCCGACGAACCCGTCTGTGAGCAGTTCGCCGGCCGCGTCGAAGCGGTTCCCGTTGTCGGTGACCTCGAACATTATTATACGGAGCTTAGGGGGTAACACCGGGGGAGGTGTCAGACCGATGGAAACAGGGGCCTGCTCGTCGTCACGGAATCTTCCCCCGGCGGACGTGTCGGAAAGACGAAACAGCTTCGAACTCCGACTGGAGTTTCTACCCGGCGTCGGCTGCCACATTGGGAGGCAAATTATTTCTGTTATCGATTCGAACAACGACGTATGTCCCACGATATCGAAGACGAGACGACTGTCAACGAGAGTTACTCGGTAACGGTTCCAGCAACTGTGCGACGGGCAGCGGGCGTCGAAGCGGGTGACAAACTGCGTTGGGCTGTCGATGAGCGGGGAACCCTCTCCGTTACTGTGATCAAACAGCGTTCCGGCGCGTTCTCGGAACTCGATCCCGTCGATATCGGTGATTCGACCGACGCTGCTGAAGATCACGACCTCGTCGCCGGTGAGTACTGATGGCGCGCGTCGTTGTCGACGCGAACGTCCTCATTGCGGCTCGTCTCTCCCGGGACCAGAACCACGACCGGGGGATGGCGATCGCACGGGGAATCGACCAGGGACGGCTACCGACCGCGTATCTGCTGGGTGACGTGCTCGAAGAGGTCATGAATTATTTACTAGCGAGAAGCAGCCACTCGGTGGCAACCGAGACACTGGACGGACTCATCGAGAGCAGTGGGTTCGACCTCTTGTACACACCCAAAACTGACTTCGACGCCGGACGGGCGCTGTTCCGGCGGTACGAATCGCTCTCGCTGACGGACGCGATCATCGTCGCCGCCATGCAGCGGACTGAGACCGAATATCTCTACAGTTTCGACGATGGGTTCGACAGTGTGCCCGATATTACTCGACTCTCGACGCCGGATGCTCCGTTCGATGGATGACGGGACCGGGCGTGTTGATTAATCGGGGCCGTAGTTGTGCGTGAGTATATTCCGGAATCCAGCGGCTCGTTGCATTCTCCGACCAGTCTCTTGGGAGATGAGCCCAACGTCCCCGAGTGTTGCGAACTGTTCGGCGCTCGTTTCCGGAATTCCTTTCTCGGTTTCTGCGATCAGGAGCCTGGCGATATCGATACACGCTTCGATAGCGGTCTGGAACTCCCGTTCGACGATCGCTCGTTCCTCGCGATCGGTCCGATAGCTCTCCTCATCGAGCGATTGCTTCCGAGCGAGCACTGTCACTGCTTCTTCGACGTATTTCGCTTTCTCTAGAATCCGAGTCTCGGTCCCGTCGGAGACGTTCACACCTTCTCCTCCAGTCGTTCGAGAATCGAATCGAACTGTCGTATGCGTTCATCGTGGGTCTCTCCGGGATCGAGTTCCGCTTCGAACTCCGTTAAATAGCGTCGAAATAGCTCCTCGGTCCCGACGAGACGGTAGCCTGTTTTGATCGCGTCGGCTCCGATCCCCGGGCGGATCGAATCGAGATCCGCGACGTCGACGGCATCGGTGCCGAGTTCCCGTGCCAGCGCGGCAGTGAGTTCGACCCGCCGGTCCAGTCGCTCGGTCTTCGAGAGTTCCTCTGCAAATGCAACGGCAATGTCCACATCGCTTTGGGCGTGTGTTTGCCCACGCACCCGTGAGCCAAACAGGATCGCACCCCGGATGGGGTATCCTTCCAGTACTGCCCGTATCGAGTCGGGATCGATCTCAAGGCTCGCTGGGGGATCCTCGGCTGCCATACGCTCCGTTTCGGTCGGAACGGTCTTAATATCTCCCGTGAATTCGTCGGAATCGGTGGCCTGACCAACCCCAGGCGGGTCGGGACGCTCCAATTGGGGGAGTATCTATCAGGCTTCACCGACGATAGTAATCACGAGTCGGTAGACGCTATCGCGTGCGTCTACCCCGTGTGTGTCGATCTTGAAACCCACTGCGAGTGAGTCCCCGACACCGAGGTCTTCGAAGGGTGAACCCTCTGTAAGGAGTGTCCCGGTCTGTACGTTGTAGAGTTTGACAGTGGGCTTCTCGGGAGCCTGATCTTTTTGTTTGGCGTATATATCGACCGGTTGCGTTCCGAGGTTCTGTACCTCGAACAGTCCGTCCGGTCCGTCAACGTCACTCCCAAATCGGTACACTGAGTCACTACCCAGCCCCTGGGGATTCTGTGGGTTAATGTAGTCTCGATTCTGCTCCTGGAGGCTAGGAAACTCAAACCGGATCGTTCCACCAGTATCCTGGCTTCGTCCCCCATTTCCGAGGTTTGCAAGCCGCAGAAACGCGTCTTCATCTCGGGCGGTCTCAACCGTAATGTCACGGTTTGCCTCGACGCTACTGAACGCACCGCTCCCAACGGCTAACGACCCTGCAATCCCGCTTGCAGCCACTCCAAGGACGGTGCGGCGCTTCATTGATATTCAGTAGTACGGTCCTTCAGGGTCCGTGTAGATGTTCCCGTTCTCGCCCTGAACTGCGAACTCGGACTGGTCGCTGACCCACTCAGCCGGGTTCTCGGCGACCATTGTTACCTCAATCTCAAAGTTATCCTCGGAACTTACAGTGTCGTCAGTAGAAATAAATGCGCCGGGGCCAACGGGTGTCCCGAGGAACGCTGATCCGGTGGCGTTCTGAAGATCAAACCCGAGCGCGGTCAGCGTGAAGAACACGCCATCCGGCTGATCGATCTGCTTGATGGTGAATCCGACATCCTGCGTCCCGAGATTGGTAATTTCGAAGATCCGCTGCGGGAACCGGTAGACGCTGTCCGGTGCGACACCGGTTCCACCCTGACCATTGTCACCAAAGTTCAGACGAATCTCGTTGTTGTCCACGGCTTCGGCATACTCGCTATCCGGTTCCATAGCGAGGAACGCCTCGTCTTCCGTCGTGACGCTCACACTAACGCCACGCTCAGCTTCGGCGCTGAAGAACGCTCCGCTGCCGACAGCCGCACTGATACCTGTAGCCGTTGCACCCATTCCGGCGATGAATTTCCTTCGGTTCATTGTAATCACTTATGTTAGTCCTGCGGCCAGACGTTCTCGCGCGTATCTCCGAAGATGGTTACATCCCCGTCGAGATCAGCTGGATCAGCACTCTCGATTTCGACTCCGATCGTGAGAGACTCACCGGTATCGATCGGAACCGCCTCTTCTTCGAGATCGGTATCTGTGTCCTGATCGTACACTTCAAATTCACCGTCGCCGATATCGCC
>CAZOFL010000042.1:0-17541 GCA_964579035.1 uncultured Natronomonas sp.
GTCCCGCCTAACTACGCGCATGACGGACGGGGGTGTCGACGAGGGAAAGCGGGCAACGCTCAAGCGCTTTGCCGCGCTGGGAGCCGCGACGCCGCTCGTTCGGCTCTCCGCCGACGAGGGCAGCGAAGTCCGCGAGGCGATCGTGGGCTACCTCGCCGCGACTCCCGGTGCCCACTTCTCGAAGCTCCGGGACGACCTCAAACTCGGAACGGGCGAGACCCAACACCACCTCCGGCGGCTCGAAGAGGGCGGGGTGATCGAGCACCGCACGGACGGCGAGTACAAACGCTACTTCCCGGCGGGCCGGTTTTCGGCGTTCGAACAGCGTGCGCTCGGCTATCTCCGGCGGGAGACACCCCGGCGGATGCTCGTCGCGTTGCTCCGGGATCCGTCGGCGTCGGGACGCGACATCGCCGACCGCGCCGGCGCTTCGCGCTCCTCGGTTTCGAAGTACGCCGCCGAACTCGAATCGGCGGGGCTGTGCTGCCGAAACGATGGGTACGAACTCCGACGGCCGGAGACGCTTTTGACGCTCATCGTGCGGTACGCCGACTCCTTCGGCGAGGAGGCGATCGCCCTCGCCGGCGACGCCGACGATCTCGTCCGTTACGACCCTACACCGTGACCTTCCACGTCGTGCCGGAGGAGTAGCCCCACTTTTCGACCGAGATGCCGAACTCCCCGTCCCGGATCGCGCTCATGTTCGAGCCGACCTCCTTCGCCGACATCCCGAGCTCCTCGCCGATGAGCCGGGATTTGAAATACGTCTTCATTTCGGCCCTCTCGCGGAGGTAGCCGAGGATCCGCCGCTGTTTGTCGGTGAGGTCGGTCGTTCCTCCTGTGGCCGTCGCGCTCATACCTATCGGTTCCGGAGCCATCATAAAAAACCGGTTTGGTACGGTCGATCAACACCGTCACGTGTTGCGGTTTTCCGGGATCACGTCCCCTTAATGCCGTCCGAAACACCCCTGATTGGTACGGGGCGGAAACAGCGTGTCGTCCGATCCCACTCGGATCGGTTGTCGAACTACCCCTCGTAGTCGACGCTGGTCCCCTGCGCCACCGGCTGGAGGACGTACCCGCCGGCCTGTCCGCGCTCGACGGGTGTAAAATCAGCCGTGAACGTCGTTCGCGTGTCCTCGCGGATCTCGAAGGGCTCCTCGAAGGTCAGCGGTGCCTCACCGGGGATCATCACGTCCGTTGATTCACCGCCCTCGAGGATCGCGTCGACACCGTCGGTGTCGAGTTGGAGGAACTCGTAGCCCCCGGTGTCGAGTTCGCGCTCGTCGACCAACTGCGTGTTCTCGCCCTGTAGTTCGACGAGGTCCGCCGTCCGGGGCTCGTCGTACTCGTGATACTCGCGCCCGGACGGACCCTCGTCGTCGTCTTCGTTACCCGCTTCGGCGTCGTCGGTGCCGAGCCACATGCCGACGATGGTGACGACGCAGGATTCGAAATCGACGATGTCGCCCGGCTGATCCGTCACCTGCGTCGCGAGCGTGCCGGCCGACGCGTCGCCGACACATCCGGCCAGACCGGCTAGTCCGGCCGTTGCTGTTCCCGTTGCTGCGATGTACGTCCGTCTGTCAATCGTGGTGTTGTCTGATTTCATATTGGTGGGTTCGATTGCCGATAGAAACGTCGCCGATCGAGCGCTCAGTTACGCTGCGGCGTTTTCGTCGCCGTTTTCGCCGGCGGTATCGACGTTGTCGCTCTCGGCGGTATCGGCGGCCGAACCGTCACCGAGCAGGTCGCTCAGCGAGTCGCCGAGGGTGTCGATCGAGCCGTTCAGGAACGAGTCGATCCGGTCGTGAATCTCGCTCACGCGGTCGGGGGCCTGTGCGGGCAAGCCGTCGCTGGGGCCGACACTGCGTTCCTCGGCCGCTCCGGGCTCACCGTCTGCGTCCGCGTCTTCGTCGCCGGCCTCGACGGGCGGCTCTTCGTCGGCGCCGGGTGCGTTGTCGCTTGCCTGATCGGCCGGGGCCGCGGCACCGAGTGCCGCGACACCGCCGATCATGAGCATCGATACTACCGCGATCGTCAGCAGTCGTTTCGCGTTCATTGCATCCGATACTGTGGCTGCCCGCCACTTAATGGGGGAACGTAGTGAACTCGAATTCGGGTGACTGAGGCCGTTTGAAGCCGATTTAAGCTGAATTAAACTGGGTTAGCGACACGACGGGGGCGTCTCTCTCAATGGGTCCGGAGCTTCCCGACGGTCACTGCCCGCCCGCGCGCTCGCACGTCAAACGCCCGGAAAAGAACGCCGCCGACGAACCGAGTTCGATAGCTCCGCGGTCGGCAACAAGTTCTTTATTCGTCCTCCGTGTTCGGTCACCCGTGAATCGGGGTTCCGGCATCGTGCTCGTTCTGTTGGTGTGTTGTGCGATAGCCGGGCTCGCCGGGGCGGGTCCCGTCGGCGCGACGGGCGGGTTCGCCCAGGAGGATATCGACGCCGACGACGTGTTGTTGGCGATCGATATCGAGGACGACGGCGACGCCGTCTGGACGGTCGAGTATCGGAACCGGCTCGAAACCGACGACGAGGAGGCGGCGTTCGACGACCTCCAGACCGACATCGAGGACGACCCCGAACCGTACCTCGAGCGGTTCCGCGACCGGATGGAATCGACGGCCGAGAACGCGGCAGCCGCCACGGGCCGGGAGATGGCGATATCGGGAATGAACGTCGAAGCCGAGCGTCGTGACCTCCCACAGGAGTACGGGATCGTCACGTACACCTTCCGGTGGTCGAACTTCGCCGCGATCGAGGGCGAACGGCTCCGCGTCGGCGACGCGATCGACGGGCTGTTCCTCGACGAGGAGACGACGCTTCTCGTCTCGTGGCCGGCCGGCTACGATCTCCTCGGTTCGTCGCCGTCGCCGAGCGAAACCCGGGACAGCTCGGTGGTGTACGCCGGCCCGACGAACTTCGCGACCGGCGAACCGCGACTCGAACTGGGGCCGCCCGGTCTCGCGGCCGACGACGGGATCTCCCTTTCGGCGGTGGCCGTCGGCGCGCTCGTGGCACTCCTGATCGTCGGAGCCGCCGGGATCTTCGCATACCGACGCCGCGAGGAGTCCCCGGGGACGGCCACCGAGGGCGAACCACCCACGACAGGGGAGCCACCGTCGCCGGACGCCGACCCGGCGATCGATCCGGAGCTCCTGAGCAACGAAGAGCAGGTCATCCGACTCCTCGAACGCAACGGCGGCCGGATGAAACAAACGGAAGTCGCCGAACGACTCGAGTGGACCGACGCGAAGACGAGTCAGGTCACGAAGGGGCTCCGCGAGGAGGGCGACCTCGAAGGGTTCCGGCTCGGCCGCGAAAACGTCCTCTCGCTGCCGGACGACGACGAGTAGCTACCGACGCCTCGCCAGCGCGGCTGCGACCAGTGCGACAACCGTGACGGCGATGCCGAATCCGAGGGTATCCTCCGTCCCGTCCGCATCGTCGCCGGCCGGCTCCGTTTCCGTTCGCTCCGCGGTTACCTCGAAGCCGTCGGGATCGGTTCCGGCGCCCCACGTCGCCGCTTTCCCGTCGCTGTCCGAAGCCGTCGGCGTCGTGGCCGTGACTGCGTAGCCGTCAGGTGCCGAAACCGTGAGCGGTCGGGCGGGCGAGAAGCCGCTCGCGAACGGTTCGGTCGCGGTTATCGCCCCGTCGTCGACAGCCGCGAGTCCGCTCCAGTGAACCGAAAGTGTCACCAAGCCGACGCCGTCGGCGCGTTCGAGCTCGACCGCCGCGTTCGTCACCGACATCTCCCGGCCGGTCCGCTCCGCGCTCCGCTCGGCGACGGCACTCATGCGGCTTTCGAACCGGTCGGCGAACGCGGCCCGGACGGTCTCGTTCTGCGAAATCGTCTCGAACGCGTCCGCCTCGTCGTCGTTCTCTAAATCGTACGTGTAGGCCACGGACACGTCGGCGTCGCCCTCCGCATCGAGTTCGACGAGGAAGGTCCCCCCATTGGACTGCGCCGCCGCGGGCATCGCCGCCATGCTCGACAGCAGTGCGACACAGCACACGAGGCCGAGCACCCGTCTCGTTACTTGCTCCATGTGTTACTGCCCGGCGTTACTACCGTCTTAACCGTCGCTGCCCGCGTTGTCGGCATTTCCGGAGCTACCGGACCCGTCCTCCGTGTCGTCGTCGTTTTCGGTATCCGTCCCGTCTCCATCGGACGTGTCGGCCTCGTCCCGCTCGGTTCCGTCGCTTTCGACATCCGTTTGTCCGCCCACCTGATCGTCACCGTCAGCGTCTCCGTCGGCGTCGCTCGGGCGCTGGTCGGCTCCGGCTTCGCTTCCGCTACCGGGACGGTCGTCCGAACCGACTGTGACGTTCCCGGCGCGATCGCCGGGCGCCCCTCGGAACGGACCGCGGTTCTCACCCGCGATGCTGCGGGCGATTTCCGAGACCTCGGGACCGCTCAGTTCGCTCGCGTTCTGTCGCAGCGTCCGGATCGCCTCGACGTTCACGCCGTTCTCCTCGAGGGTCTGTTGGGGAATTCCGGCGGCCGCGGCCTCGCTTCGGTTCAGTTGCCGCTGTGCGTTGTTGCTCTCAGTTACGAGTCGCGCCGTTCGCGCCCGGTACTCGCCCTCCGACATCTCGCCGCTCTCCCGCTGGGCGCTCAGGCGATCCCGCCGTTCCTCGAGTTCCGTGAGCCGCGTTTCGGTGTCGTTTACCCGGTTTGCTACCTCCAGCGCGCGGGTCGCGTTGTCGTCGGCGCGCTCCAGCGCGATCGCGAACGCGTTGTCGTTTAGCTCACCCTCGAACTCCGCGTCCTGCACGCCGACGATCCCCGAGAGCTGCTCCCCGGGGGTGATGTCGTCGTTTTGCGTCTCCTCCTGTGCGACTGCGCCGGCCGCGCCGGCCGCGAGCAGCCCCACAGCCAAAACCACCGTCACGAGTAGGCTGGTTCGTCTCATTATATCCCCCCTACGGTCGTCGATCAGGTATAAATCAACGATAGTCGTCCCTAATTCTCCCGGATCAACCACGATTAAGCCGGATTAAAACCGCACTACTGAAGTGGTGTTTGTGCATCCGTCGCTTTTCGGAGAGGGTGAACGATCGAGTGGTTTAAACATCGTTGGCTGTCCGTTCACTCAGTACGCCGTGGGGCTACGGGAGCTTGCGGTCCGGCATCGATTTCCCACTCCGTGTGTCGCTCGTACGGAGTGTGCTGCCTCTTTTTTCGTGAGTCCCCGGATGGTTCGGGGCTCATCGATAACTCGCTACACCGATCCGTCTCACTCGATGATTTCGCCGACTGCGAAGTTGGATTTGACTTCCGAAATTTCGATCTTTACGCGCTCGCCGACCTCGGCGTCCGGCACGATGATGACGTACCCCCGCTCGACGCGGGCGATCCCGTCGCCCTGTTTCCCGAGATCCTCGATTTCGACGTATCTGATCTCGCCGGGTTCGACCGGCGGCTGTGGCTCGTCCGGCGGCGTGTCGCTCGAGGTGTCGGTCGAACTGTCCGTGCTCTCATCGGAAATAACTGCAACTCGGTAGGTAGTTCCCGTTCCCACGGAGCCGGTCTCGATCTCGCGGCGCGGTACCTCGACGACGAATCGGTCCTCGGCCTCCTCGACCTCAGCGCTGAACAGACACAGGAGCTTATCGGAGATTTC
Organism: uncultured Natronomonas sp.; assembly: GCA_964579035.1. Taxonomy (GTDB): domain Archaea; phylum Halobacteriota; class Halobacteria; order Halobacteriales; family Haloarculaceae; genus Natronomonas. The sequence goes on from CAZOFL010000042.1 coordinate 5,638, forward strand.
CATAGAGCTTCTGTTTCGATATGTCGGCGATGCGTATAGAAGCTATCGCCTGCGGATGCCGGTGTTTCGTGGACCGATGGCTCACACGACTGGGTGCGTCACCGTTTCGGCCCGTCGGAAAGCGCCGTTCCGTCGGGTCGCTTTTGACCTTCGGAGTCGTGGACCACGGCGCCCGCATCGTCCCGCGGCCGGTAGTTGTCCCGCACTCCGATCGCTTCCTCGAGTTCCCGGATCGTTCGCTCTTTCAACGCCTCGGCCAGCGCGTCCGCCTCCTCGCGTTCGATACTCCGGCCGAGTCCCTCACACTCGTGAGCGCGGACCAACCCCTCCCGGTCGACGGCCTCGCCTATCGGCTCCGTCGCCCCACCGAGTGCGAGACTGAACGGGTACGTGCGGCAGACCAGCGGCCGGTCGTCGTGGACGGCACACGCGCCGGTGCCGTCGTCGGCCTCGGTATAAAAAACGCAGTCCCCGCAACCGTCCGTCTGAAGCGCCCACTCGAACGTTTCGCCGGTCCGTCCGTCGTCGGTCTCCTCGATCCCGTACGGCATCGGTCGGGCGACGTCGCGCCAATCGTAGGGCTCGTCGTACCGCTCCGTCGCGGCCGCCTGCAACTGTCGGATCTCGTTCGGAAACACCGTGGCGGTGTGGGGCTCCGAAGCCGATCCGTCGGCGCTCCCGCCACATCCTCCGGACGCCTCGGCCTTACAACAGGCTCCACACCGCGTGCATTCGAAGCCGATCGACTCGATGGCGTCCGCAAGCTCCGGCACGGACACGTCGCGGGCGCGCTCCAGTTCGACTTCGAGGCTCTCCATACCGCTCACTTCGGACGCTCGTTTATAAACGCCGCGCCGGAGACCCGGCTCCGGCCGGTTTGTTTTTAAGTACGTCCCCGTGTATCAATCGGTATGGGAATTTTTGATCTGATTCGGTCGCTGTTCGGTTCGGGTGGCTCCGACGACCCGGAAACGACCGATGTCCCGATCGAACCCGAACGGCGAGCAACCGACGACCCCGGGGCGGACGGGTCGGATGCTCCGGAGACGGACGACGCCGGCGAGCCCGCGGCGGCGGGCACCGACGCGGCGGCGTCGACCGACTCGATGGTCGAGGTACCGAGTTCCGACCCCGACACGGCCGCCGAACCCGCCGAGGCCGGCGCCGGCGTCACGGAGCACAGCGGCACCGAAACGCCGGCGACGGAGGCCGCGGAAGCCGCCGGCCCGACACCGGATGACGCTTCGACCGGAACGGACGGCTCCAGCGCTGATTTCGAGGCGACCGACGAGGGCACACCGGACGATGCCGGCGATTCGGAGCCCGTCGACGACGCGACCGCCGACTCCGTGGAGACGATCAGCGGCATCGGTCCGGCCTACGCCGAACGGCTCGCCGACGCCGGCGTGGAGACGGTCCCGCAGTTGCTCGACGCCGATCCGAGCGACCTCGCCGAGGCGACCGGAATCTCCGAGAAACGGATCGCCGGTTGGCTGGAACGCGCCGGCGAGTAGCACGACCCTCCACTCGGCCGGCCATTTTTATACGAGAGCGGGACCAGGCCGCCCGTGCCCTGACTGATCGCGGTCGGCCCCCGAGGCGGGAGCACGGGGACGGGCCGACCGACGCGATCCCCCCGTCTGCTCGCCACGAAGTCAGCAGCCTTCGCTCGAAGCGGAGCGTCCGGCAACCGCTTCTAGCGTCCCCAAACGCCGCGGTGTCGCCCCGACCGCAAAACCGTTATTCTTCGGTACCCTGAGATTGGGCAATGCGAGTCATCACCGATCGAGCTGCGTTCCGTTCCGTCGCCGCCGAGGCGGCCGAAACGGCACGGGTTCCGGTCGAGTTGCGGCTCCCGGTTGCGGATCCGTTCGAAGCGTATCGTCGCGCCCGCAACGGCGACGGCGGCGACGTGTTTCTCGAAACGACGGGTGGCCAAGGCGGTTGGGGGTACTTCGCGACGAATCCGACAGAGCTGCTCACGGTCTCCGCGGCGGCGGTCGCCCGCGACGGCGTGAGTTCACCGTCGCTATCGGCGCTCGAGGCCGCAATCGACGCCGAACGGATCGAGCGGGGGGACTGCGGGACACCGTACCCGTGCGGGCTCGTCGGCTGGCTTTCCTACGACATCGCCCGCGAACTGGAGGAGATTCCGGACGGCACCGCGGACGACCGGGGTCTCCCCCGGCTGCAACTGGCGAAATACGATCGGACGGTCGCTTGGGAGGAGCCATACGCGAACGAGGTCGACCTCCGGGTGACCGCCTGTCCGCGGCTCGACGCCCACGACTCCGTCGACGACGCCTACGAGTGGGCGCTCGGCCACGCCCGCGACCTCGTCGCCCGTATCGTCGCTGGCGACCGATCCGTCGGCCGCAGCCCCACGGCCGGGGACCGGGCTACGTTCGAAAGCGACTGTGGGCAGGCCGCCTTCGCCGACCGAGTCCGCGAGGTGCAGGGCTCGATCCGCAACGGTGACACGTTCCAGGCGAACGTCTCTCAGCGCCTCTCGGCCCCGGCGTCCGTCCATCCGGTCGACGCCTACGCGGCGTTGCGTCGGGTGAACCCCGCCCCGTACTCCGCGCTCGTCGAGTTCCCCGGCATCGATCTCGTGAGCGCGAGCCCCGAACTCCTGTTGGACGTCGACGGCGACCGCCTCGTGACGGAGCCCATCGCCGGGACCCGCCCCCGCGGCGGGACCGTCGATGCCGACGACGAACTCGAAACGGAGCTGCTGGCCGATGGGAAAGAACGGGCCGAACACGCGATGCTCGTGGATCTCGAACGCAACGATCTCGGGAAAGTGAGCGAGTACGGGAGCGTCGATGTCACCGAATATCGGCGGATCGATCGGTACTCCGAGGTGATGCACCTCGTCAGCCTCGTCGAGGGGCGGCTCCGTGAGGACCGTTCCGTCGCCGACGCTGTCGGGGCCGCCTTCCCCGGCGGGACGATCACCGGCGCACCGAAGCCGAAGACGATGGAGATAATCGACGACGTCGAACGCACCCGGCGCGGGCCCTACACCGGAAGCGTCGGCATCTTCGGTTTCGACGGTCGGGCGACGCTCAACATCGTCATCCGGACGCTCATCCGACACGACGACCGCTACCACCTGCGGGTCGGTGCCGGAATCGTCCACGACTCCGATCCGGTCGACGAATACGGGGAGACGCTCGATAAGGCCCGTGCGCTCGTCGCCGCGATCGATACCGCGCTCGAGGACCGATGCGGGTTCGCGCTGGAGGCGACAGGCAGATGACTGTCCCGCCGATTCGCACCGTCCCGCCGGGAACGGTGACGCCTACGGAAACCCGTCGGTGTCGCCCGTCGCCGCCCGTCCTCGCGGCCGTTCGGTATCGGACGGAGGCCCAGTCCCACCGTGAACGCGTTCTCACTGCTGTCGGCGAACGGACGGCGGAAACGTTCTTCCGGCGGTGTGGGAGCTGACCGTGGCCCGAAAGTACCACCTCAACGGCGAGGTCGTCGACCGGACCGAAGCGACCGTTCACGTCGACGATCGGGGGTTCCGCTATGGTGACGCCGCCTTCGAGACCTGCCGGGCGTACGGTGGGGACGTATTCGCGTGGGAGAGACACCGCGACCGACTCGAAGCGACCTGCGAAACGCTCGGGATGGCCGACGCCGTTCCCGGCGATCTCGATGCGCGGATCGACGAGACGCTCGCGGCCAACGACCTCTCGGAGGCGTACGTCCGAGTCTCCGTGAGCCGCGGCGTCCAGCCCGGAACGCTCTCGCCGGCGGAGTCGGTCGATCCGACCGTCGTCGTCTACGTGAAACCGCTCCAACGGGGTGGCGTCGACGGCGATCCGATCTGGGACGGGCCGGCGACAGTCCGGTCGGTCGACACTCGCCGGGTTCCGGACGCCGCGCTGCCGGTCGACGCGAAGACGCAAAACTACCTCAACGGAATCCTCGCGCGGATTGAGCTCCGCGGCACCGGTGCGGACGAAGCGCTCATGTGCGACATCGACGGCTTCCTCGCCGAGGGAACGACGAGCAACTGCTTTTTCGTCGACGGCGATACGTTAAAAACGCCGGCCGATGGGACGATCCTCCCGGGAATCACACGCGAGTTCGCCCTCGAACTCGCCGAATCGGCCGGAATTTCGGTCGAAACGGGGCGATACGATCCATCGGAACTGCGCGCCGCGGACGAGGCGTTTCTGACCAACACGACGTGGGAACTGCGGCCGATCGAGCGGGTGGATGGGACGGCGATCGGCGGCGGCCCGATCACGGACCGGCTCCGGGCGGCCTACGACGAACTCGTCGAGGCGACGTGTTATTGATGAGAGTCGCGGGTTAGAACTCGTAGTTCGATTTCGATTCCAGGTCGGTGTCGTCCGTCTCGATCGCCCCCGTCCGGACGAACTCGTAGTCGCTGTCCGTGAGGTAGACACCGTCGCCCCGGATTTCGATGTCGATCCCGTTCAGATACGCACCCTCACACGGGCCGAACGTGCAAAAACCGGTGTCGGATTCGAAGTACGCTCCGTGGTTCTCACAGATCAACTCGCCGTTTCGCATCTCCGCGCCCGAGCCCTTGTCGATGTTGATATGCGTGTAATGTTGACAGTAGTTCAACCACGCGTGGATCTCACCGTCGGTCCGGATCAGGATCATTTCGCGCTCCTCCTCCGAGTCGATTTCGCGAACCGCACACAGATACGTCGTGTCGGTAGGCACGTCGTCGAGGGCGGCGATTCGGCGTTCCGTTGCCATCGTCGGACCGTAGCGACGCCGGGTACAAACCCTTTCTGTCGGGCTCAAACCCCGCCGCTTGCAAACATATATTTCCAAGATGCGAGTAAAGGCCGCATGGACGGACTCCGCGTCACCGTGGACGGCGAGACGCTTCCCGCCGAATGGGTCGAGGAGAACCCGGAGACACGCGCCGCGATCGAGCGTGCGTTGCCGATCGAGGGGGCTGCGACCCGCTGGGGCGATGAACTGTACCTCCGCAGCGACGTCGAGGTCGGCCCCGAATCAGCCCGGGCCGAACTCGAGGCGGGCGAACTCGCGTACTGGCCACAGGGAAACGCGATCTGTCTGTTCTGGGGACCGACGCCGGCGAGCGTCGGCGACGAACCGCGGGCCGCTTCACCGGTGAACGCCTTCGGGCGCGCCGACGTCTCGAGGTTCGATCCGGGACCCGGTGGGGCGACGCTCCGGATCGAATCGACAGCGCCCTGATCGGAATCCCCACCCGCCGGTCAGCCGTCGTCCCAGATCGCCGACAGGAGGTTCCGATGGGCGGCGCGCACGTGCGCCGAGAACGTCGGCTGAGCGATCCCGAGCGACTCCGCGATCTCGGCTCCGGTTCGCTTCCTGTTCTCGTCGAAATACCCGGCGTGGTAGGCCGTTCGCAACACGTTACGCTGTCGCTCCGTGAGCACGTCGGCCAGGAGCGTGGGCCACGGCATCGTTTCCGGCGGCGCCGCGTCCCGTTCGGCCTTCAGTTCCGCGCCGCCGAACAGTTCTTCGGCCTTCCGGATGAAGCGCCGCTGGTCGCGTTCGCGGCGGACCGAGACGACGAGTTCACAGCCTCGCTCGGAGACGCGCAGCGACCGGAGGCTCGCCCCGAGCGCGGTCATCTTCGAGGCGACACAGTCGTTTTGGGCGGCGACCTCGTACAGTGAGGTCTCGGCCTCCGAGAGGCGTTCTATCGATCGGATCCCGGGGATCTTCCCTGCCGCTTCGATGGCAGCCTCGGGGTCGACGTCGGAGAGCAGACAGTACAGACGCGGCAGGTCCCCCCTTCGACGACTCACGCTCCGGACCTCGATCGGACTCGACAGCCGGCGTGCGAGCAACCGGAGCGCGTCGTCGTCATCGACGCCGATCTCCAAAACGAGATCCCTGCTCCCCTCGCCGTGGAGGGCGTTCCGGCGCTCGACCGCGGCGACGGCGTACCCGACGAGCGTCCCGAACTCGGTCAGGATCTCGCGGATCCGGCCGTCGAAGGTGTCGGCGTCGCTCCCGTACACCGTCAGGACGCCGTGAAACAGGCCTTCGTGGCGGATCGGGGCCGCGAAGATCGACCGGAAGCCGGCGGCGAGCGCGGCCATCCGCCACGGCTCTCCGGGTGGGGCATCCGGATCCGGAACGCAGTGTTCCCCGGTGGCCGAGCGACCGGCGGCGACCCGGACGGCCGGAACCGAGGAGTCGGGATCGATCGCCAGCGGCACGGTTTCGAGGTAGTCCTCCGGAACACCCGACTGCGCGACCGGCACGATCTCGTTCGCGTCGGGGCCGACGGTACTGATCGAGACGGCCTCGAACCCCTCGAGTTCGGCGAGCGCTCGACAGACGTCCTCGTGGATCCGACTCCGCGACTCCGCACCGATCAACGCCCGGTGTAGCGACCGGATCGTCGCGTTGAGTGCGGTGGCGTACTCGAGTTGTTCTTTGCGTTCCGTGATGTCGACGAGGTAGCCCGCGTACCCGGTTATCGCGCCGTCCTCACGGAGAATTCGCGTGTAGTCGAGCACCCAGCGTATCTCGCCCGTTTTGGTCCGTATCCGGTAGGGTTCGTGGTGAAATCGCTCCGCCGTTCCGTCGCTGTTGCGTCTGACCTCCTGTAACACCCGTCCGACGTCGTCGTCGTGGACCAACTCCGCGTACGGCGGGTTCTCCGCGTATAGCTCGGCCGGCGTGTACCCGAAGAGACGCTCGACGTTCGGGGACACGTACTCGACCGGCCACCCCGGTTCGTTTCGCCACGCGAAAACCGCCACAGGTCCCTCAGCGAAGAGTTTGGCGCCGCTTCCCCCCAGCGTGTTTCCGTGCCCCCGGTCTGGCATGCTATCGTCCCCCTTACCGGAGACTTACACCGGAGGATTATAAATCCGGGTCCGACTCGGTGTCACGCCGATCGCCGCCCGCGCGGTACTATTATAATAGTCTTTTACTTTTTATCATACCGGTCGGTAGTGAGCAACGCGAGAGATTACCGAACCGGCCGTTTCGGTTCCCGAAGGCGCTCTGGCGGTGGGGATGCACCCGAAACTTTCGTTTTATTCGGTTCGAACTGTCACGTTCTCCGAGCCGTCGACGACGAGGTCGCCCTCCGTCTCGGGTCCGACCGACAGTTCCGCGCCCGCGACGACCGACGCGACGAGCCCGGCGACGACGACCGATGGGTCGGTGAACGATCCGCGCACGGCGACGACGCTGTCCGGTCCGAGCCCGTGATCCTCGACGACAGCCTGGGCCGCCCGGAGTATCTCGCCGTGGCTGTAGCTGGTGCCATCGGTTCGAAGCAGCGGTTCGTCCGCCGCCACGTGGGTCGGCGGTTCGGTCGGGTTCTCGCTCCAGACGTCGCGCTCGAAGTACGAAATCGAGGGGTTACTCGGGGGGTCACCGTAGACGACCCGCTTCGTCGCCGCCCCGACCTCGTGGGTGCCGATATCCCCGGCAGGGACGACGAGCGCGCGCGTCGCGTCGTCTATCGCCCGCGGCGGCCCGAACGTCACGACGGCCCCCAGCGCGGCCGCCCCATAGAGGGTCAACACCGGTTCGGCCGTCGGGTCGTCGGCGACCGCGACCCCGACGCCGTCGCGGACGCCGAGGTGTCTGAGGAAGTTCCCGGTCTTCCAGGCGCTCGTACAGAACCGGCGGTAGTCGTAGCGCCGGCCGACGGCCGGCACGGAGAGGGCGGGGCGATCGGAGCGCCGGTCGCGGGAAATCGCGTCGCCGAGTGCGTCCATGCCGGCGCGTACGCGCGCCGCTGATTTATATTGCCCTCCATTCCCCGCCGCTTCTCGCATTCGTTACGTACTTCCGAACACCGTCCGTACGGTGGTTATGGAGTATCTCGAGCGCCGTCGGGCGCTTGTCGAGTCGCGGCTCGAATCCGTACTCGACGCGGCCGAACCGGAGGCGATGACGGAGCGTTTGGAGCACGTCTCGCTGTCCGGCGGCAAGCGGGTCCGGCCGATGGTGACGCTTCTCGCCTTCGAGGCCGCCGGCGGGGAGTTGGTCGGCAAGGACGGCCGCGGCTCGGAGGCATCGGCGGAAGCGCTCGATTTCGCGGTGGGGATCGAGTTGGTCCACAACGCCTCCCTCGTCGTCGACGACATCATCGACGAGTCCGAACTCCGGCGCGGCGTCGAAAGCGCCTGGACGGCGTTCGGCCACGGTCCGGCGATGGCGACGAGCGACGGCCTGCTCGGCGCGGCGTTCTCGCTTTTCGGCAGCGACGACCGCGCGATGCGCACCGTCGCCGAGGCGATGGTCGAGTTGGGCGAGGGCGAGGCGACCGAACTCGTCGCCGCCCCGACGACCGAGGAGGAGTACATGGAGTTGGCCCGCCGAAAGACCGGTGCGCTGTTCCGGGCCGCGGCGGAGCTCGGAGCCATCGCCGCCAACGCCGACACCTACACCGTCGAATCGTTCGGTAGCTACGCCGAACGCGTCGGGGTCGCCTTCCAGATCCGCGACGACGTCCTCGATGCGACCGCGGAGGCCGAGGCGCTCGGCAAACCGGCCGGCCGCGACGAGGCCATGGAGCGGCCCTCCCTGGTTCGGATCACCGAACTGACGGCCGAGGAGATCGATGGGCGTGCCCGCGAGGAGTCCGAGGCGGCGCTGGCGGCGCTCGATGCGGCCGATCCTCCGGGCGATTCACCGGCCGTTCGCTACCTGCGGGATCTCGCGGAGTTCGTCGTCGTTCGGGAGCGGTGAGACGAACGTAGTGGGCCTCAAAAAGTCGAGTGGTGAGCGTGCCGAGCCACAATCCCCGAACGAAAACGCGTTTACCCCCGGGGGCCTCACACCTCGGCAATGATAGTCCCGGGATCCGCTTCACAGGAACTCGCGGCGGCGCTTGCGACCGAACTCGACGAGCCGCTCGCGGCCGTCGAGTACGACTGGTTCGCAGACGGCGAAACGCTCGTTCGCGTCCCGGACGGCGACGACCGCGCGGTCGTGGTCGCCTCGACGGTGTCGGATTCCGCCCACGTGGAGTTGCTCCAGTTGCAGGACGCCGCCCGACAGCGGGCCGACGAGGTGATCACCGTTCTGCCGTACATGGGATACGGACGACAGGACGAGGCGTTCGAACCGGGCCAACCCGTCTCCGCGCGGGCGATGGCGCGGGCGATCTCGACCGGAACCGACCGCGTTCTGACGGTCAACCCCCACGAGACGTCGATCACCGATTTCTTCGACGTTCCCTGTTCGTCGGTCGACGCCGCCGGCCGACTCGCCGAACCCCTGCCCGGCCTCTCGGATCCCCTGTTTCTCTCGCCGGACGCCGGCGCGGTCGATCTCGCGGAGACGGTCCGGAACGCACACGGCGGGGGCGAGGCCGACTACTTCGAGAAGGTGCGCCACTCCGATACCGAGGTCGAGATCCGGCCGAGCGACGCCGCCACGGCCGGTCGCGACGTGGTGTTGGTCGACGACATCGTCGCGACCGGGTCGACGATGAGCACCGCGATCGGGCAGCTTTCGACACCGGAGCGGGTCTTCGTCACCTGCGTCCACCCGATGCTCGCGGCCAACGCGCGGACGAAACTGGCGACCGCCGGCGTGGACGCAGTGTACGGTACCGACACGATCGAGCGGGCGGTTTCGGCTGTCAGCGCCGCGCCGGCGATCGCCGGGGCGTTATAACAGCGGTTCGTTTCGCCCACAAACGCCGGACAGCTCCGGTATCGATCGTTCGTTTCCGGTTCGGCCGAACCCTTCTTGGCACAGCCGACGCGGACGCCGAGCGGTGATCACCGCCGACGGGCGAGCACCCCGACGGCCAGCGCGACGAAAGCCACCGCCGGCCCGAAGCCGGGCTGATCGTCGACTGTCACTGGCTCCGTCGCGGCATGTTCGACCGTCACGGTCCTCGATCGTTCGCCGGCGGAGACTGTGTACTCGCCGGCGCTGTCGAATGTTACGGTCGTTTCGACGGCGACGGTTCCCTCGCCGACCCGAGCCGACTCGGTGGCGACCGGGTCGCCGTCGACCGCGAACTCGACGCCGCCGCTTCCGGGTCGGTCCGCCGCAGCGACCACGGTCGCCCGGAGCGTGACCGGTTCGCCGGGGGTGACTTCGGGTGGAACGGCGTCGAACTCGACCACCTCGATATCCGCCGGCTCCTCGACGAGCACCGACAGCCGATCGGTCCCGACCGAGACGTCGAACTCGCCCATCGAGTCGAACCCGTACCCGAACTCGCGCGTCGTCGATTCGCCCGCTTCGAGACGCCCCTCGTCGACCGCGACCGCCTCGCCGTCGATTTCGAGTTCGGCCTCGAAATCCCCGGGTTCGGTCCCGACGTTCTCGGCACGAACCGTCACTCCGAGCCGTTCGCCGGCGACGAGGGTCGGCCGCTCGAGCGATCCGTTCCGGTACGGTCCCGACACCGTCGTCCCCTCGATCGAGTACCGAACGTCCGGGCCGCCGAAGGCCGCGACGTGTTCGCTCCGCGTCGCGATCGGCGGGTCCTCGGTCGTCTCGGTGTACCGTTCGATATCCGCCCGGAGTTCGCTCCCCCCGAGCGCCTCGATCGCGTCGAGGAACCGCCGTTGGGTCAGCTCCGTGCCGGGGTCGTTCACCCCCGAAACGACGGCGTCGAGCGACGTGTCGGCCTCGGCGCGGAGCCGCCGGTCCAGATGGGCGAACACGAGCGCGCCGCGGTCGTAGTCGGCGTCGGTTCCCGACCACGTCTCGGGGTCGGCGAGGCGAACGTCGTCGTAGTCGGGATCGGTTCCGTCCTCGAGGCGGTCGCGGAACTCCTCGTAGGTGATTTCGCCCGCCTCGTACGACAGGAGGGCGGCGTAGTAGTCGGCCATCCCCTCGATAGTCCAGCGGGTTTCGGGAGTCGTCGCGTAGCGTTGGCGGGTGTGGACGTACTCGTGGACCCACGTGTCCCGGGCCGTTCCGAGCCGTTCGACGTCTCTCACCCACATATCGCCGCCGTCACCGCGCTGGAGCCCGGCGGAGGCCCAGGTATGCTCCGAAGCCGGTGCGGCGACGACGAACACGGAGTCCCCGCGTTCGCCGATCGCGAGGCGGTCGGCGGCGGCCCCGAGCGTCGCGAGAATATCGTCGGGGTCCTCGCGGAGGTCGGCCGCGTCCGGGACGACCAGTCGGAACTCCTGGCCCGCTTCCGTGTGGGTGTGTTGGGTGTACGGACCGAGATACGCCATATGACTGCTCGCGACTCCCTCGCCCTCGACGACGTTTCGCCGGATAACCTCGGAGTCGGTGTCGGTGCTCCGCCAGGAGACGCCGATCCCGGGCGTCCTGACGAGCGCCCACTCCTCGGCGACGACGAAGAACACGCCCTCGCGGTCGCCGCGGGTCCCCCGGACCGTCCCCTCGTACTCGTACCGGAGTGCCGGTTCGGCGCTGTCGCCCGTCCACTCGTAGGTTCTGTCCTCGACGTGTTCGAACCCCTCCCGTTCGTAGACGTCCGAGCCCTCGGGAAGGGTGAGTTCGAGTTCGACCGTCGAATCGGGGATCGAGAGCCGGGTCTCGACGTCGATGCGGTCATCGGACTCCGACTCCGAAAGCGTGTTTTCGATGCCGATATCGGCCGCTGCGGGCGCGGCGACCGCGACCGATCCCAAAAGCAGCCACCCGATCGCGAGGGCGAACAGGGCGACCGAACGTCGCTTCATCACTCGGCGGCGACGGGTTCGATGCAGATGTACATATCGACTGACTCGACATCCCACACGCGGTCGTGGCCGTCCTCAACGCCGCCGAACTCGGCTGCTCTGACCTCGCCCGCGATGAGGTCGCGGTGGTCGTCGACGAACCCGGCGATTCTGTCGTCGCGGACGTCGAGGTCGACGCGGATCTCGGCCTCGATGTCGAGGTCGAGTTCCTTGCGCATCTCCTGGACCCGCCGGATGACCTCGCGGGCGTACCCCT
>CAZOFL010000043.1:0-17385 GCA_964579035.1 uncultured Natronomonas sp.
CGCCGCGAGGAGTCCAACCAGGGTGCGTCGTCGAGTAAGCATAGGTCTCAGAGCCGGTCACAGTATAGACCGATCTTTCCTTCAGTACGTGTCCTGATGGTTTTGTATTATGTAGCTTGGCACCTCGAAGGGAGCCCTTGAAACTCTGGATCGGGATCCATCGCAGTGAATTCGGGGTTTCAAGCGGTGCGATACAGCCTCAAGTTAGTATTCAAGTAACCCAATACAAAGTGGGTAGGAGTCTATTACTCGAATATGAATCGACGTAACGTCCTGGTCGGCCTCGGTGGCGTAGTTGCAGGTGGCGGCGCGCTCCTCGGTACGGGCGCGTTTACGACCGTGGAAGCGCAACGGACAGTGACGGTGAACGCCGCTGGCGACGCCAGCGCGCTCCTCGGTTTCGCAGAAGCTGGTGATGGAATAGGTTCGAACGTCGTGGATATCGAGGACGGCCTACTGGTCATCGACTTCGATGAGGCCGCCAGAGGTTCACAGGGCGTCAATCTAAACGGATTAACTACCGTTGGCGATGTCGATATAGATGGAAGTTCGGTGGACACCGAGGCGCTAACGATCACGAACAACGGCACCCAGACCGTTGATATCAACTTCGATATCGAGTTCAGCAATGCCAATGAGAGTGGGCTGAATGATGCCGGAAAAGACCCAGAAGATATCCTGAAGCTTTGGACTGACGCAAGCGGGAACGAGACGATCGATGGAGATGACTTTGGAAATCTCGTCGAGCACGATCTCGTAGGCCTCGAATCCGGGAATTCAGTCGAGATAGCAGTTCAGATCGACACCCGTGAACTTGATGAGAGTGATATCAATACGGACGAACCGCTGTTCGAAGCGGAAGCTACCATCACGGCGGAAGCCCAATAAAAACCCTCGTTTTTGACGCCAATTTTCCTGTATCGATCGGGCATAGAACCCTGCCGATACGCTCCATTTAAGAAGCGATCGAGTGTACCCGCACAGGAATGCCCGACGCCCCCGTCGTCCTCATCATCGACGACGAGCCTGACCTCGCCGATCTGTACGCCGAGTGGCTTGGCGGCGGTTACACCGTCCGGACGGCGAGCGACGGCGAGACCGCCCTCCGGCACTTCGACGACGCGGTCGAAGTCGTCCTGTTGGATCGACAGCTGCCGGACACCTCGGGCGAGGAACTGCTCGGACAGCTCAAAGACGCCGGCGTCGAGTGTCAGTTCGCCATGCTCACGGGCGTCGAACCGGGATTCGAGATCCTGAAGCTCGACATCGACGAGTACGTCCGGAAGCCGATCGAAGGGGCGGAACTCCGGGAACTGGTCGACCGACTCGAGGAACGTAACGCCGTCGAGGAAGCGATCGGTTCGTACCTCGCGTTGCTCTCGAAAAAGCGGGCGCTCGAGTCCGAGTACGACGCCGCCGAGCTCGACTCCGAACCGAGCTATCGATCGCTCACGGGCGAGATTATAACCAGACGCCGACAGATCGAGTCGCTTTTGACCCAACTCGACGAGTCGGGGGTGGCTGTCACCGACGGCGATGCCGACGGCGGACCGGCGACTGATCGGACGCCGATATATAAACGACAGCCGCGGAGGTTCTACGGGCTGTGGCTGCTCGCGGCGCTGACCTACGGCGCCGGAGACATCGTCTCGACGGTGTACGCCGTCTTTTTAGTGCCGGGTATCGAGGAGGCGAACCCGATCGTCGACGCGCTCCTCCAGAACTTCGGAGTCAGTGGGTTTCTGCTGTTCAAGCTGTTTGTTTTTTTCGTACTGATCTCGATCAGCGTCCAGGGGGCTCGGACCGAAGACCGGTTCTCGTACTACTGGCCGCCAGCCCTGGCGACGCTTCTGGGCGCGGGGCTCACGCTGTGGAATCTCTCGTTGATCTTCTGATCTACAGCCACTTCCGTACCTTCCGTCGGACCGTCCCCGAGAGCGTCGTGTCGCGGTCGGCATCCCGGAACCGGATGGGCCGGAACCCGATCGCGACCGCGAAAAGCCCAGTGACGACGGCCGCGATGAACCCGTTTATAACCGCGATCGCCACCCACGGGTGGATCGCGTGGAGTCCGGCGATCACCGACAGCGGCAGGACGCCGACGTACTGGCGTTCGGAGACCGCCCGGTAGTAGACGCCGGTCTCTTCGGGGGCGAAAAGCGTCGCTGTCGTGTCCGCGCTCTCGCCTCTGTAGAGGACGTGGGTCGTCCGCTCGACCTCGACGCCGTTGCTCGCCGGTTCGATGAGCACGACGATCGGGATGTAGCCGTTGTTGGTAACGTTGTACTCGAGGGTCTGCGTGCCGCCGCGCTCTATGACCGTCGGGTTCCCGCTCGGTGACTGCGAACTCACGATCGTCACGTCGTTCGTCCCCGAGGGAACGACCATGCTCGCCGTCGCGGGGACGAGTATCAAAAGCAAAATCACGCCGAGGATCACCGACGCTCGCATCGCGCCGCCGCGGGAGCGCGAGCGATCCGTTCCGCCGCGCTTGTCGCCGCCGAAGAGGTCCGACGCGAAACTGTAGAGCAGCAACAAGACGCCGGCCCCGATCATCAACGAGCCGACGTTCCCGTCCGCGATCGAGTCACCGCCGGGAAGAGCGCTTATCAATCCGATCAGCGCGCCGACGACACCCTGCAGCGCCGTCGCGACCGTTCCGAGGTGCGGGATCACCACAACCTCGCCGTCGAACTGCCAGGCGACGGCTGCGATCTGTGACTCTTGGACCGGTGGCTCCGGGCCGTCCTGATCCGTGAAGGGGTTGGCGTCACCCCGCGTTATATACCCCTCGTCGGTTTCCCCGACGACGCGGTGAGTCGTGAGACCGCCGCCCTCGAGTTCGCGGGCGTCGAAGGTGACGACGTCGCCCCCCTCGATTTCGCCCGCGAACGCCGGCGGAACCGCGACGAAGCCGTCTCCGGGTTCGAGTGTCGGGGACATACTGCCCGTGACGACGAATCCGAGCAGGATCGGCTGTCCCAACTGCTGGCCGACGAGCATGGCGACCGCGACGGCGACAAGGACGACCGTTACGGCCGTACCCGCCGATGAACGGAGATTCATTCGGGGTATGCATCGGTTAATTCGGCGGGGAAACGTAAATATCGCGCGCCGACGGCGGTTCCCCGTCGCCCGGGGCCTTCGGTCGCAAGCCTGCAAAACAGTAATAAGCAAAACCGTCATATGAAGGTATAATGATCCGTTACCCGCCACGACGACGCCCCGCCCCGAACGGACGGGTGGATCGACACGGACCACCGGCGATCATATGACCCGGACCGGAACCGAGGCTACCGACGCCGCCTCGCCGCCGATCGAAGTGTTGCTCGTCGACGACAACGAACGGTGGGCGGAGTTCCTCGCATCGGACCTCGAACGGGAAGCCGACCTCGACGTCACGGTCACGCTCAGCGCCAACGAAGCGCTGATGACGCTCCGTGAGCGCGAGTCGATCGAGTGTGTCCTCGCGGACTACATGATGCCCGAGGTCGACGGCCTCCAGTTGCTCGAACGTGTCCGGGAGGATCGACCCGAACTCCCGTTTATATTTCTCACCGGGCGGGGCAGCGAAGACGTCGCCTCGCAAGCGATCAAAGCCGGCGTCTCCGATTACTTCCGGAAGGATCCGAGCGTCGACCAGACCTCGCTTTTCGCCAACCGGATCGAACAGGCCGTCGAACAACACCGCCTCCAGCGGGAACTCGAGGCGAGCGAGGAGCGGTATCGGACGATCACGGAGCAGATCTGGGACGGGATCGTCATCTTGCGCGAGGATCGCATCCTGTTTCACAACGAGCGGTTCATCGAACTCACCGGATACGGCGATTCAACCCTCCAGAACCGCTCGTTCGTCGATACGGTCGTCCACTCCGAGGACAGGGCGGCTGTCCGGACCATCGTCGACGACGTCCGCCGCGGGGAGGTCACGGACGAGGCCTTCGAGGCACGACTCGTCACCGACGAGGGGGAGATCCGCGACTGTGAGTACACGATCCGGTCTATCCCTTTCGGAAGCGATACGGCGCAGGTCGTCTCCGTCCGGGACGTGACGGAGTCGAAACGGCGACAACGGAGCCTCCGTCGCGAGCGCGAACTCAACCGGGCGGTCCGGACGGCGCTCGTCCGATCGCACAACCGCCCCGAACTCGAGGCGGCGATCACCGAACTGCTCTCGGAGTTCGGCTACGAACTCGCTTGGATCGGCGAGAT
Organism: uncultured Natronomonas sp.; assembly: GCA_964579035.1. Taxonomy (GTDB): domain Archaea; phylum Halobacteriota; class Halobacteria; order Halobacteriales; family Haloarculaceae; genus Natronomonas. The sequence goes on from CAZOFL010000043.1 coordinate 4,213, forward strand.
CACCGAATCGACGATCGAGCCCCGGAGCGTGGCCGGCGACGGGCGGTATCTCGAGGAACTCCGACTGTCGACCGACGACGGAGCAAACGCCGAGGAGCCGAGCGTCTGGACCGCCCGAAGCGGTGCGCCGCAGTTCATCGCGGACTTCGAGGACATGTTCTCGACGGAGTGGCGGCGCCTCGCAACCGAGTGCGGCTACCGTTCCGGTGCGGCGCTTCCCCTCCGGTATGACGACGTGCTTTATGGGGTCATCGCCGTCTACCACGCCGAACCGAACGCGATCGACGCCAGCGAGCGCGAACTGTTGACGGAACTCTCGGAGACGCTCGCCTTCGCGATCCACCACACCGAGGTAAAACGGGCGCTGAGCTCCCCGAACGTCGTCGAGGTCGAACTCGAACTGACGGACCCGACGTACTACCTGACCGATCTTCTCTCGGCGGCCGCCCCCGGCGCTTCCGAAGCCGAGCTCACCGTCGATGGGACCCACAGATACACCGACTCGCTCACGATGCAGTACGTCACGCTCTCCGGCGTCCCGGTCGACGCGTTCCGTGAGGCCGCCGGAACCCATCCGGCCGTCGAGGAAACGACACTCATCGAGGAGGGAAAGCCCCCGCGCCTCCAACTCGCGGTGACGGAGACGCCGCCGGAACTGACGCTCACTACCCTCGCCGCGGTCGTCGGCCCCTCGACGGTCACAGCCGAACGCGTGACGCTTCGCCCGGAACTGCCCTCCCAGGGAAACCTCTCCGACCTCGTGGACACGATCGAGCGTGAACACGGGGGAGTCTCAGTCCGCTCGAAGATTATCTCCGAGCGGTCCGAAGACGGCCTCAATCGGCAATCACCGATCGAATCGGCCGACCTCACCGGGAAGCAGGCGGCTGCCTTGCGGGCGGCGTACCACCACGGCTACTACGAGCAGCCACGAAAGAGCTCCGCGGCGGCGATCGCGGAGTCGCTCGGCGTCGCACACTCGACGTATCTCCAGCACCTCCGGGCGGCCCAACAGAAGGTGTTCGGGGCGATGTACGGAACCACCGCCCGAGGTGAGGCGGGAGGAGACGCGACCGAGCGATGACGGATCGTGACGAGGCGAGGGTCTTTCGTCGCGTCTGCGAGGACCTGCCGGGTGCCGTCTGGCTCCGCCCCTACGACATGAGTCGGATCAGCTACGCCAACGTCGAACTCACGTCGCTTTTCGGCGTCGATCGGCAGACGCTGTGCGAAGACTCCGAGGCGTATCTCGAGGCGATCCATCCTGAGGATCGGACGGCGTACCGGGCGCTGCTCGAGGACGTTCGGGACCGGGCGATCGACGACGGCGTCGCTGGGCGACACTGTATCGAGTATCGAATGAGCGAGGACCGCACGACGCGTCGACTCTCGGAGGTCGTCTTTCCCGTCCGGGACGATCAAGGGGGGTTGCTCTCGTGGGGTGGGTTGGTCCGGGACGTGACCGACCGGGAGAGCCGCGAGGAGATACTCGAAGTTCAGACGGACCAACTGGAACTGCTGAACCAGGTCGTCCGCCACGACATCCGGAACGAAGTCAACCTCGGACTCGACATCCTACGATCGGCGAGACGGCGGGGATCGATCGACGAGGAGAACATCCGACGGGTGGAGAACCTCCTCGACCACGTCGCCGACCTGACCGAAACCGCCCGGGACATGACGGAGATGATAACGAACCTGTCGAACGAACCGGACCCGGTTCCGCTGGCGCCGACCCTCAAACGCGAGGTCGCGAACGTTTCGACGATGTCGGAGAGGGCGACGGTGACGATCGACGGCGAGGTACCAGATGTCGACGTTCGTGTCAACGAACTGCTTTCGACGGTGTTCCGGAACCTGCTGACGAACGCGGTCCAACACAGCGACCGAGAGACCCCGACGGTCGTCGTCTCCTGGACACGCCTCACCGACCGTGTTGCCGTCCACATCGCTGACGACGGCCCGGGCATCCCGGATGGAAAGAAAGAAATCGTCTTCGAGAGCGGAGAGACCCTCCTCGGCAGTTCGGGGACCGGGTTCGGGCTCCCCCTCGTTGAGACGTTACTGGACCAGTACGGTGGTGACGTCTACCTCTCGGACAACGATCCCCGGGGAAGCGTCTTCACGATCATTCTCCCGCTGGAGGACCCCGATCCGTGACCGTCGGCTCGTGTTTCGTTTCGATGCGCTAGGGGTTGGAGCGCTCGATCAGTCGGGCCCGAACGTTACCATTGTTACACAGTGGGGCTTCGTTGAATGCACCTCGGTCGTGATTCGTCTTTGGATCTTCACCGGCCGACTGCCGGGAGAATGGACACCGGCGACGCCGGACCACGGAATTTATAATGGTTGTGCTGTAAGGAGGCCTATCGCCAATGGTTAACAACGGTAACACACCCGAATCAACGGATGAGACACGGAAGCGAACGTCGGGCGTCGGCAGGCGGACGTTCCTGAAAACGACGGGAGCGGGGGCGGCCGGTGCGGCGTTTGCGGGCTGTCTCGGAGACGGCGGCAACGGTGACGACGTCGGGGACTCGATCTCGATCGGGGTCCTCGCTCCGAACCCCGAAAGCGACCCGATCGGAGCCTCGCAGGCGAACTCCGCTCGGGTCGCCGCGGCCGAACTCAACGAGAACGGCGGAATCGCTGGGGCGGACGTAGAGATCATCGTCGAAAACACCGGCGGAAGCCCCTCCACCGGGCAACAACGCCACCGCGAACTCGTCATCGACGAGGGCGTCGAGATGACGACCGGCATCTTCCAGAGTGAGGTTCTCATGGGCGTCATCGACTCGATGGCCGAACAGGAGACGATACACATGACCGCCGGTGCCGCGACGACGGAGGCGAGCCGGCTCGTCAACGAGGAGTACGACGATTACAAATACCACTTCCGAACCGGCCCGGTTAACGACTTCCACCTCGGGAGCGACCTCGTTCGATTCGCCGACGAGTACATCGGCGGAGTTGGCTGGGATAGCGTCGCCGTCCTCGTCGAGGACTTCCAATGGACCGAACCCATCTCGCCCATCCTCGAGGAGGGGCTCCCCGGAACGGACGTCGAAGTCGTCTCGAACACCCGCTACGCGAGCGGAACGGAGGACTTCACCCCGCTGTACGACGACGCGGAGGACGCGGACGTCGACGCGGTGTACGTCGTCATGGCCCACACCGGCAACGAGGCGATCGCCCAGTGGTCCGGCCAGGAACGGCCGTTCGGCTTCGGCGGGATCCACGTTCCGATGCAGATCCCGGCGTACTGGGACCTGACTGACGGCGCCTGCGAATACGGCGTCTCGTTTACCTCCGGGCTCGGCACCACGGATATCACCGAGCGGACGATTCCGTTCGCGGAGGCGTACGCGGCGGAGTACGATACTGAGCCGGTGTACAGCGGATACCACGCCTACGATGCGGTCATGACGTTCGCCGAGGCGGTCGAAGCGCTCGACGGAAGCCTCGATCAGGACGAACTCGTCGACCAACTCGAAGGGCAGACGACGACCGGGACGGCAGGCCCGATCAACTTCTACAGTCCGGAGCACGAATACGCACACGACGTCCAGTATGATCCCATGTCCGAGGACGGCGTCCAGGGGCAACTGCCGGTGTACTTCCAGTGGCAGGATACGGACGGCGGCAGCCAACAGGTCGTATTCCCCGAGCAGTTCTCCACGGCAGAGTATCAGCAACCGGACTGGATCTAATACCGGTGGTTGTGATGTCTTCGTTGCTCCTGTTCGAGCCGGCGTTTGTCGGCGGCGTCGACGTACCGAGACTCCTCGTCCAGTGGATCGTCCGTGGGGCGCTGTTCGCGCTGATCGCCATCGGCTTTACGCTCATTTTCGGGGTCGGCGGCGTTTTGAACCTCGCCCACGGGGCCACGATCACGATCGGCGGCTTTACCGCGTGGTACGCCACCGGCTTCGCCGACAACATCGCGGTCGGGCTCGTCGTCGGGATGGCCGCCGGCGGGTTGTTCAGCCTCGCGCTGTATCAGGGGATGATCAGACACGTCCACAGCGACCCGATCCGCGTGATGATCCTCTCGCTCGTGACGGCCGTGCTCATAGAGGAGATCGCCCAGGACCTCATTACGACACAATCGCTCGGGCTACGGAACCTCGTCCCGGGGAGCGTCTCGATCGCCGGAAGCCGCGTCGAGTTGAACCTGCTCGTCGTCTTCTTGCTCTCGTGGGTGTTCATCGGCGCGCTCATGCTGTTTATCACCCGTACGCGAACCGGGAAAGCGATCATCGCGGTGAGCATGAGCGGCAAGGGCGCGGCGCTCGCAGGGATCGACGCGAACCGGATCCAGCTGTACACCTGGCTCGTCGCCGGGCTGTTGGCCGGTGTCGCCGGGGTGTTCCTCGCTTCGTTCCAGAACGCCAGCTGGCAGATGGGTCGCGAACCGCTCGTGTTGTCCTTCTCGATCGTCATCTTGGGGGGACTCGGCTCGATCAAGGGGAGCGTCATCGGCGCCTACATCATCAGCTTCATGGAAGTTCTGACGGTCAACGCGATCGACACCCGGATGAGCGGCCTCGCCGGCCTGCTCGTGTTGATCGTCGTGTTGCTGGTCAAACCCGAGGGGCTCTACGGGAGGGAGTTCGCCGAATGAGCGCCGAAACGACGACGCTACGGGAGCGTCTCAACCCTCGCGAGATGCCGTTTCGGCACCGACTCGGGGTCGTGGCGTTTCTCGGACTCGGCGCGATCCCGTTCGTCGTACTCGGCGGCGGGATCGGCTCGTCGACACAGCTGTTTACGCTGATGACGGCGATGTACATCGCGATGTTCGCGATGAGTTGGGACGCGGTGTCGGGATACACCGGCGAGATCAGCTTCGGCCACGCGATGTTTTTCGCCGCGGGCGGCTACACGTCGGGAATACTGAACCTCGAGCTCGGACTCTCGCCGTATATCGCCATCCCCTTCGGCGTCGTCGTCGCCGCGGTGCTCGGGCTTTTGATCGGGATCCCGGCACTGCGGCTCCATGGGCCGTATCTCTCGTTGATCACGCTCGTGGTCCCGCTGGTCATGCTACAGGTGTTCGTCATCCGCTCGGACATCTTCGGCGGCGAGATCGGACTCTCGAACCCCGACAATCTCTTCGAGGGAGAAAGCGTCGAGGTCGCATCGGCCGCCCTCGGACTCTCCCCGTTCGAGGCACAGCTGTTCTTGAACTTCTATGCGACGTTCCTGCTCTTCGCGTTCATCCTCGGGTTGTTGTTGCTCGTCACGCGCTCGGACGCGGGGCAGGTGTTCACGGCGATCCGGGAGGATATAAACGCCGTCGAATCGGTCGGAATCAACCCGGCGAAGTTCAAGATTTTCGCGTTCGTCCTCTCCGGTGCGGTCGGTGGGCTCGCGGGCGCAGTGTTCGTCCACACGATGGTCGGCCAACCGCAGCCGAGCCAACTGCTCGATCTGGTCGTCAGTATCGAAGTCATCGTCGCGACCATCATCGGCGGGATGGGGACGATCACCGGGGCCGCGATCGGTGGCCTCTTTTTCTACCTGGCCATCGAATACCTCAGCGGGATCGACACGGTCGTGCCGGTGCTCGATCACACGGTCGGAGGGATGGACTTCCTGATCTTCACCGTGATCGCGCTGCTGTTGCTGTTTTACGTCCCGGAGGGAATGCTCCGTTGGGGCATTATCAAGGGTCGCAAACTCCAGAACCGAGTCCGGAAGCAACGCGGGAAAGCTCCGCTGACCGACGGCGGGATCCCGGAGGACATCGAGAACGGGACGACGCCGTTCGAGCGGGCAATCGAGAAGTTTAGCGACGAGCTCGAACGCATCGCCGATCGCGTCGACAGGGGGAACAACAAATGAGCACCGACACGCCGTCCGAGGCGGGGGGCGATCGCCCCGCCGAACCTGACACCGACCGCCAGTTCGGTCCCGATGACGGAGTGCTCGTCACCGACGGGTTGGTGAAGCGATTCGGCGGTCTCACCGCTGTCGATGGCCTCTCGTTTGCCGTTGGTGAGGGAGAGATCCTCGGATTCATCGGACCGAACGGCGCCGGCAAGTCCACGACGTTCAACTGCATCTTCGGGACGTACGGGCCGACCGACGGAACCGTCTATTTCAAGGGCAACGACGTGACCGGCCGGCCGGCCCACGAGATGGTTCGACTCGGTATGGCGCGGACGTTCCAGGAGTTCGCACCCCTCGAAGATCGCCCGATCGTGGACAACGTCGCGTTGGCGTTCATGTCGGGGAAACTCGTCAGCTTCGCCGGCCTGCGGGGCGAAACGCGGGCGAAAGCGATCGAGGTCTGCAAACGGGTCGGCCTCGAGGAACAGATGTATCAACTCCCGAGTGAGGTCCCTCACGCCGGTATGTTGAAACTTGAGCTCGCCCGAGCCATCGCGACGGAGCCGGATTTGTTGCTCATCGACGAACCGTTTGCGGGCCTTTCCAGCGCTGAACTCGGCGAAATCTCCGATATCCTTCGCGAACTGCGCGACGAGGGGATGACGCTCGTCGTCGTCGATCACAACATGCACGGCCTGCTCGATCTCATCGACCGGGGGATCGTGATCAACTTCGGCGCGCTGCTCGCGGAGGGCACGCCCGAGGAGATCAAAAACGACCCACGGGTGCAGGAGGCGTATCTCGGCGGCGAGATGTCCTGACCCGGTGGAACAACACTTTATATTGCGGCTTCGGACGTCCGGTGTATCATGAGCGATCCAGTACGCCTCGAGTTCGAGAACGGCGTCGCGACGATCACGCTGAACCGCCCGGACAACCGAAACGCGTTGAGCTCGGAGATGTCGGCGGCGATCGTCGACGCGGTCGACGAGGTCGAGGCGACAGAGGGCGTCCGGTGTCTCGTTATCACCGGTGACGAGGGGACGTTCTGTGCCGGCGGCGACGTGAACGCGATGGTCGAACTGCTGAACGGGTCCGCGGAACTCCATGAGGCCGTCGCCGACATCCAACTCGAAACGAGCCGGGCGATCCGGCGCATCGCGGAGTTTCACCTGCCGACGATCGCGAAGGTCGACGGCGTCGCCTTCGGGGCCGGTGCGAACCTCGCCATCGCGCCCGACGTCACGCTCGCCTCCGACCGTGCCCGCATCAGCTTCGGCTTCCGGCAGGTCGGGCTCGCGATCGACACCGGCACGTCGTACCTCTTGCCCCGGCAGGTCGGGACCAGCAAGGCCAAGGAGTTGGTGTTGACCGGCGAGTTACTCGACGCCGAGGCGGCCGGGGATCTCGGTCTGTTCAACCACGTTTACGGGACCGAGTCCTTCGACGAGCGGGCGGACGCGTTCATCGAACCGATCGCGACCGGCCCGACCGTCGCGCTTCGGACCTCCAAACAGCTCATCGAGCAGGGTTTCGACACCTCGTTGAAGAACGCCATTCACAACGAGGCGGCGGCACAGGCGTCGGTATTCGCCACCCACGACCACGAGGAGGGCGCGACCGCGTTCATGGAAGGTCGCGACCCCGAGTTCGAGGGTCGCTGACGGACGGATCCGCCGTCCCCATTCTGACCGAGTCGGCCTTAACGCTGTTCGACTTTGTGGGGAATCTATTTTTCATTGGAACCACAAGTGGCGTGTATGTCGTTCAAACTGTCGGCAGAACACGAAGCGATCCGCGATGCGGTTCGGGAGTTCGCGGTCGAGGAGATCAAACCGGTCGCGAGAGAACACGACGAACGGGGCGCCTACCCGGAGGAACTCCGCCGTGAAGCCGCGGCTCTCGATCTCGTCGCCCCACACGTCCCACTCGAGTACGGCGGCGCGGGAATGGACATGCTGGAGCGGTGTCTCGTCACCGAGGAACTGTGGCGTGCCGACCCCGGCATCGGGTCGGCGATCGGCTCCGCCGGGTTCGGCACCTCGATGATCCTCGAGTACGGCGACGAGTGGATGAAAGAGGAGTGGTTACCGCAGATCACGGCCGGCGATGCGGTGTCGTGTTCCTGTATCTCCGAACCCGCCCACGGTTCCAACGTCGCGGGGATGGAGACGATGGCCGAGCGCGCACCCGCCGAGGCGACGGCCGACGGCGACGAGTACGTGCTCAACGGATCGAAGATGTGGATCACAAACGGGACGGTCGCGGACGTGGCGGTCGTGATGGCGAAAACCGATCCCGACGCGGAGCCGGCCCACCGCGGGATCACGGCGTTTCTCGTCCCGACCGACAGAGAGGGGTTCCAGCCGACGAAGATCGACAACAAACTCGGGATCCGGGCCTCCGATCTCGCCGAGATCGTCATCGACGACGTCCGGGTTCCCGAACGGAACGTCATCGGCGAGGAGAACGCCGGCTTCTACCAGCTTATGGACTTCTTCGCTTCCGGGCGGGCGAGCGTCGCCGCACAGGCGGTCGGGGCCGCACAGGGCGCACTCGACGCCGCCGTCGAGTACGCGAACGAACGCGAGCAGTTCGGCCAGAAGATCCGGGAGTTCCAGGCCATAGAACACAAGATCGCCGAGATGGCGACGGACGTCGAGGCCGCCCGGTCGCTGACCTACCGCGCGGCGAGCCACGTCGAGGACGCAAAGGACGACACCGCGGTCCGGCTGGCGTCGATGGCGAAGCTGTTCGCCTCCGAACACGCCGTCGACGTGGCCGACGAGTCGATCCAGGTTCACGGTGGGGCGGGCTACGTCTCCGACCACGCCGCCGAGCGGTTCTACCGCGACGCGCGGATCACGAAGATCTACGAGGGCACGAGCGAGATTCAGAAGAACATCATCTCCGAACGCGTCTTATGAGCGCGACCACGCCGCCACGCTCGCTCCCGGGTCGGGCCTCGACACGATCGGGAGACTCGAAATGAGTACGGAGATAGATCACGACTCATGGAGCGCTGCACAGGCGGAGACGACGGTCACTGTCGACGGCCACGATCTATCCGTCGCCTACTACACGGGCGGGGAGACCGATGGCGACGGGGAGACGCTCGTCTTCCTCCACGGAATCCCGACGTGGTCGTTTCTGTGGCGGCGGATCGCGCCGACCTTCGAGGGTGATTACCGGGTCGTCGTTCCGGACCTGCTCGGCTACGGGAACTCGGACCGACGCGAAGGGTTCGATCGATCGATCCGAGCCCAGGAAGCGATGCTCGAGGCGCTGCTCGAGGATCTCGGCGAGGACCGCGTCACGCTCGTCGCCCACGACATCGGCGGCGGCGTGGCACTCAGGTTCGCCGCGAGCGAGCCGGGGCGCGTCGATCGCCTCGTTATCTCGAACGCCGTCTGTTATGACTCCTGGCCCGTCGAGTTCATCTCGGAGTTCGGGCTGCCCGGAACGGCCGGGATGGACGACGGGGAGTTCGAGGGCCAACTCGAGTTCGCCTTCGACGACGGCGCCTACGGCGAGGCCGATCCCGCCTTCGTCGCCGGCATGAAAGCCCCCTGGATGCGTGAGGGCGGCAAACGCGCCCTCGCTCGCGCCGCCGTTTCGACGAACACGAACCACACCACTGAGATCGACTACGACGCGATCGACGCGGACGTGTTGTGTCTGTGGGCCGAGGATGACGTTATGCAGCCGATCGAGTACGGCGAACGGCTGGCGGAGGACCTCGGCGGCGACCTCGAACCGGTGTCCGAAGCGTACCACTGGATCGTCGAGGACCGCCCCGAACGCTATCGGCGCTCGCTCCGGGCGTTTTTGACCGAAACTGACAGTAACGGGGGGGGAGAGTAGCCGACCATGGACGGACACGAACCGCCGGAATGGGAGTTCAAAGAGCGCGACGTGTTGGTGCTTCGGGAGCTGTCGCGGGATCCACAGCTCTCCTCGCGGGACCTCGCGCGCATCTTGGATGAAAAGTACGGAATCGACGTCTCACACGTCACGGTCTCCGAATCGATACGTGGAATGCGAGAGGAGGGAGTCTTCCGGGAGGCGGTCATCCCGAACGAGGAGTACTTCCATTTCGCGCTCTTCGAGTTCAAATTCAACCCCGAGAACTTCGAATCGGGATGGCGTTCGGCGATGGAGTTCATCCGTGACTCACCCAGTACGCTGTTTTATTTCCTCTCGGACGGCGAGTACCAATGGAAGTCGGTGATGATGTTCGCGAGCCGCGAGGCCCAGTCGAAGTGGATCCATGAGTTCTACAAGCGCCACGGTGCCGTGATCCACAACCTCCGCAACTCCGTCGTGACGAACGTTCTGAAGTTCCGGACCGACCCGGAGATCCTCGAAAGTCTCCACGAAACCGAAAAGTAAGGGGGGAGGGTTCTACGCAACGAGAAGCGTCAGTACGGTGACGACGGGGACGAGAACGGCGAGATACGCCGCGGCGGCGATCGACCAATCCCGAGCGATAACGGGCCGTCGCGTCCCGGAGACCCCGCGTGCTCGCGGCAGCGGGACGGCGATGAAGAACCCGACCATGAGGGCGTACAGGACCGCGGCCGTGACGGCGATCGACATCGCCGAGGCGCCGTCGAACCCCGCCTCGCTGAGGAGGGAGCCGTAAACGAACAACAGCCCCGTTCCGAACCCGGCGAAGTAGTGGGCGGCCGCGGCGAGCCGTGGGTGTGCGCCGTCCGCCGGGGTGTCGGTCAACACCCCGGCCGCCACGTTCGGCGGCGTTTCGCCCTCGGGGAGCCGAGCCATTACTCGATCCATGACGAGGAGTGCGAGCGCCGCTCCGACGAGTCCGATCGGAAACCGGACGACCGCCGGAACCGACGGGATGCCGCTGAGTACCATATCAGCACGATGCGGCCCGGATCGTATGAGCGTGCCGGAGTCCGCCCGACCTCCTGTGGGACCCGAGCGCTCCGTCCACCGATCCCGGGAACACAGGACTCATTGGCCATCCGTCCGTAGCGACTTCCATGTCACTCAGGTCGCGGATCCCCGCACCCCTCCTCGCGGTCGCCGTCGCGGTCGGCCTCGCCGGGATCGCCTACGTCGGTGGAAACGTCGCCGCCTTCGCGGTCGTCTCGGCGCTGGGCGCTCTCGGCGTCCAGTTGACGCCCAGACAGGGGTTCGTGTTGTCGGTCGTCGTCCTCCAGTTGGTCTTTTTCACCGGCGTCTCGCTCGCGTATCTCCGGTATCGAGGGCTATCGCTGGCCGACATCGGTGTTCGGGCGCCGACGCTCGAGGGGTGGATCGTCCTCGGCGTCGGCTTCGTCGGGATGATCATCCTGTGGCTCGTCGGCTCGATCGGCAGTTTCGTCGTCGGGCAGCGGCTCGGAATCGAGCGCGAACCGCAGGCAATCTTCGATATCGCTCAACAGGACCCGTTCATTTTCCTGCTTTTGGGCGCGCTCTCGCTTCTGATCGTCGGCCCCGCGGAGGAACTGCTGTTCCGCGGCGTCATCCAGACCAGACTCCGGGAGACGTTCGGCGTTGCGGCCGGGATCACGATCGCGACGGCGCTTTTCGCCGTCATCCACATCACGGGCTTCGGCACCCTCGAAGCGGGACTGCTCGGCGTTTCGGTGCTGTTTTTCGTCGGCTTCGTGTTGGCGTTCGCCTACGAGTATACGGGCAACCTCGTCGTCGTCGCCATCATGCACGGCCTGTTCAACGCGACCCAGGCGACGCTCGGCTACATCGGCGTCCGGTTCGGCGACCCCGAATCGATGGCGCTTCTCGCCGAGGCGATGTTCCTCCTGTGACATCTTCGCGCGGCCAAAACAACCGGCGTCTCGGTTGAATAGTTATAACGGATTCCCCCGTTGATACGTCACGAGCCCGACCGCGCGATCTCCCTGGCGACGTCCGATAGGACCGACTCGTCAGCGTCGTCGATGAACCCGACCGCACGCAACGACGACCACCACGACATCGACACGCCACTCCCGCCGTGCCCGTAGTTGTGGATGACGTCGCCGTCCCGCTCGACCCGCATCCCGTCGGCTCTGTACGGCCGGTATCCGTACTTCACATCGACTACGTCGCGTTCGATGGGGATGACGTCGCCCATGATGGCCTCGGTCACCGTGTACAGCCGCTCCGGAACGGTGACGCCGTCGATCGTTGTCAGCTTTTTCGGTGCCTCGCCACACCACTCGCCGTCCACGATCTCACCCGTCAGATAGGAACCGCCGAAAAGCACCGTTTCCTTCCGTGGGTACATGTACGCGTAGTGGCTGTACTCCGACGGAGTGTACGTATAGGAGAAAGATAGCGGCTCGGCGGCGTCGTGCGGTACCTGAAGGATGTGTCCTTTTATCGCTCGCATCGAGTTGTCGCCGAACAGTTCCCGACTCCCGTATCCGGAGCAGTTGAACACGACACCGCCGAGACCGTCCACCTCCCCGGCCGTCACGGTCCGGATTTCCGTCTCCCCACCGAGTTCGTGGTAAGCTGCGTATAAAAGGGGGACGTACTCCGGCATTTCAACAAAGTACTCCTTGCAGACGTACCCGCCGTGGATCCCTTTGCCGGGGCGAACTGGCATCTCCCCGTCGTACTCTTCGACGTCCGTGACCGCCATCCGGTTCGGGTGTGGCCCGTCGTGGGACTCCTCATAGAGGTAGTAATGGGTGTGTTTTCGGACCGGGACCCCGTTCGTCGCATAAAACGGCTCAAACGTGGATTCGGCCCGCGCGATCAGTTCGTCCTCGGAATACTCGGATTCCACCTGAACGGGGTATACGGACGCGGCCGCGTAGTCAGTCGACACTGTTGGGGTATCGGCACCGTTGACGTACGAGAACGATTCGCTGATCATCCGCGTGTCGTGGCCGAGATGTTCCAGAAGAATACCCGTCGACAGCGCCTGGATTCCGCCACCGATGATCGTACACTGCATTCAAACGTTTGTGGGGCCAGAGCGGTAAATATTGTTTGATACCCCGTATTTTTGTGATAATACAACCTGTGTATGGTTTAAAATCGGATTACTCTTATGGGGGCCGCGCGACGGGTTGTGGTCTCACGCGGCCGGACGCTGCCTGGGCGGGATCCGAGGCCCGCCACCATCTTCCGCCCCGACAAAAGTGAAAATAGTACAGTTATAATTAATTCAACCGACGTAAAAAATCCATCAGACGGCTTTATTTGTTCATCTGAGCAAGCAAGGCGTTTTTATAACCATATTCCAAAGCTTGATGTGGGGGGCGACACAGCGCTTATTCGTAGCATGTCAGATTGTACCAGATCTACTGGGCGTTCCAGCAGGCGACGACGCAGATCGCCGACTTCTTCCCGACG
>CAZOFL010000044.1:0-17329 GCA_964579035.1 uncultured Natronomonas sp.
GAGGACGACGACGACCTCGCCGCCGACGTCGTCCAGCGCGACGACGACGTCGACCGGCTCTGGTCGATGGTTTCGAGAGTGTTTCGCTCCGTCCTCCGTGACCCCTCGGCTGCGGCGGCGGTCGGCCTCGATCGCGAGACGTGTTTCGACTACCACTCGAGCGCCCGGCAGCTCGAGCGGATCGGCGACCACGCGGCGAAGATCGCCACGCACGCGGGAACGCTCGGGATGCCCCCGGAGGACGCCTCCGAGGCGCTGGCCGAACTGCTCGAGGGGTCCACGGAGATCATCGAAATGAGCATGGACGCGCTGTTGGAGGACGATCCCGACCGCGCGACGAAACTCGCGAACGACGCCCGCCAGCGCGTCGCCCACATCGACGAACTCGCCAGAGCCGCCGACGACACGATCCGGACGCTCGACCCCCAGCAGGCTCAACTGCTCGGATTGACCGTCGACTCGCTGTCCCGAAGCGCGGACTACGGCGGGAACATCGCCGAGACGGCGCTTCAGAAGGCCGCGCCGAAGCCGTAGGCCGGTCCCCGGCTCCGCCCTCGGACTTTTGTGTTCAACGATGCAACACTGCTCATGGCGAGGCAGCTTCGCGACGGCGTGTGGTGGATCAACGGGACGGGCGTCAACGCGTACCTGCTCGAATCGGAGGGGCGGCTGACGCTCGTCGATGCCGGGATGGCGTTCGACGCCGGGCGGATCGCCGCGGCGATCCGCGACGCGGGATACGGGCCGGCCGATCTCGATCGGATCCTTCTCACCCACTACGATCTCGATCACGTCGGCACGCTCGGTCGGCTGGACACGGACGCGCCGATCCACGTCGGCGCGGCCGACGCGCCCTTTTTAGTGGGTGAGAAGCGGCCCGGATGGCGCTCGGTCAAGGAACTCACACAGCTCGTCACGACCCCGTTCTGTCCCACGGTTTCGGACGACCGGGTTCGGCGGGTCGAGGACGGGGACCGGATCGGCGGGTTCGAGGCGATTCACGCCCCCGGACATACGCCGGGACACACCGTTTACGTCCACAGTTCCGGAAACGCCGCGTTCCTCGGCGATCTGGTCATCGAGTGGAACGGGTCCCTGCGCCCGGCCCCCTGGCCGCTGTGTTACGACCGGGCGGGGTCCGAGGAGAGCATCCTGCGCGTGGCGGATCGAGCCCCGGCCTTCGAGGCGGCGGGGATGGGACACGGAACGCCGTTCGAGCGCGGTGGCCGAGAGCGCCTCGAGGAACTCGCCGACACCCTCCGTCGGTGACTACCTGAGCAGTTCCTCGGCCACGGTGTCGGGGGTCAGCAGGGCCGGATCGACGATGTGGCCGGCCTGGCCCTTGATGAACTCCGGCACCGAATCGCGGGTGTAAATGACGATCCGAAGCGCCGGGTTACAGTCCAACGCGACGGTGACGGATGTCGCAAGACCCGCATCGGTCACCACGAGCGTGTCCGCCTCCAGGACCCCCGCAGCCTCCAGGGCGGCCCGGTTTGCGGTTCCCTCGGCGTAGCGAACCACCGCCCCCTCTGCTTCGAGCGCCGGGCCGAGCCCGTCCGGATCGGAACCGGCGACGATCACTTCACTCATACTCGATCGTTGCCGGCGGTTTGTGCGTCACGTCGTAGACGACGCGGGAGACGGTCTCGTTTTCGCCCGTGATCCGCGATTGGATCCGCTGGAGGGTCCCCCAGTCGACCTCCTGTGCCCGGGCGGTCATCCCGTCGCGGGATTCGACCGATCGGACGGCCACGACCCAGCCGTGGACACGGTTGTCGCCCTTGACGCCGGTCGCCTTGCCGAGCACCGCCGCGAGCGCCTGCCAGGGGTCGTGCTCCTCGAGTTCCTCCTCGACGACGTGGTTGGCCTCGCGGGCCACTTCGAGTTTCTCCTCGGTCACCTCGCCGAGTACCCGGACGGCGAGCCCCGGCCCGGGGAACGGCATCCGCTCGGAGACGATCTCCTCGAGTTCGAGTTCGCGGGCGACCTCGCGGACCTCGTCCTTGTAGAGGTCGCGCATCGGTTCGACGATGCCATCGAAGTCGATCCGCTCGGGAAGCCCGCCGACGTTGTGGTGGGATTTGATCGTCCCCTCGCTCTCGATCCGGTCGGGGTAGATCGTCCCTTGGACCAGATAGTCGGCGTCGACCTCGCGGGCGACCGTCTCGAACTCCCGGATGAACCCCTCGCCGATAGCGTGGCGTTTCTCCTCGGGGTCCGTGATGCCCGACAGCGAATCGAGAAAGCGCTCGCGGGCGTCGACGATCCGGAGACTCCCCATGTAGGCGAACGTCTCGCGGATCTCCTCGGTTTCGCCCTTCCGCATTAACCCGGTGTCGACGTACACGGGCGTGAGTTGATCGCCGATGGCCTCGTAGGCGAGCGCGGCGGCCGTCGAGGAATCGACGCCGCCGGAGAGTGCGATGATCGCGTTCGCATCACCGATCTCCGCCGCGATCTCCTCGATCTTCTCGTCGATGAACGGCTCGGGGTCGACCATCAGGCCGTCACCTCCTCGCGGTCCGTCGCCTCGTGCTCGAGAACCGTCTCGACAAGTCGGACGAACGGCGGCGACGCCCGCCCCGGACGCGAGCGGAACTCGGGGTGAAACTGCGTCCCGAAAAAGAACGGGTGATCGGGGAGTTCGAGGATCTCCATCCGGTTGCCGGCCCGCCCGGAGAACCGCATCCCGGCGGCTTCGAGGTCGTCGATGTACTCGGGGTTGACCTCGTAGCGGTGGCGGTGGCGTTCGGTACAGGAGGTGTCGTCGTACACGTCGTATGCGAGCGTTTCGGGGTCGATCTCCGTCTCGTGGGCACCGAGGCGCATCGTCCCGCCCATGTCCTCGATCTCGTACTGCTCGGGGAGGATGTCGATGACCGGATGCGGCGTCGTCTCGTCCATCTCCGCGGAGTGGGCGTCCTCGAACCCACAGACGTGTCTGGCGAACTCGACGACGGCCATCTGGAAGCCGAGACAGAGCCCGAGGAACGGCACGTCGTTCTCGCGGGCGTACCGGGCGGCCTCGATCTTGCCGCCCATCCCGCGCGCCCCGAATCCGCCGGGGACGATGATCCCGTCGGCGCGGTCGAGACGGTCGGCGTGGGCGTCCTCCATCTCGTCGGCGTCGACCCACAGGACCTCGATCTCGGTGTTCGTCTCGAAGCCGGCGTGTTTCAGCGACTCGTGGATCGAGAGGTAGGCGTCCTCGAGGGCGTACTTTCCCACCAGGGCGATCTCGACGGTCTCGGTCGCGTCCTGTGTGACGATGTCGCGCCACTCGTTTCGCCGGTCGGCCTCGGGGATCGCCTCGTCCTCGATTCCGAGCTCCGACATGACGTACTCGTCGAGTCCCTCGTCTTCGACCATCAGCGGGACGTGGTAGATGTCCTCGACGTCGGGGTTCGAAAAGACCGCATCGACCGGGACGTCACAAAAGAGCGCGATCTTTTCCTTGGTTTCGGGGTCGAGTTTGTCGTCACAGCGCCCGACGAGGATGTCGGGCTGGAGGCCGATCGAACGGAGTTCCTTGACGGAGTGTTGGGTGGGTTTGGTCTTCTGTTCGCCGTTCTTCGAGTACGGGACCAACGTGACGTGCGTAAACAGGATGTCCTCGTCGTCCTCTTCGTGGGCGAACTGTCTGAGCGCCTCCAGGTACGGCATCCCCTCGATGTCGCCGACGGTGCCGCCGACCTCGATGAGACAGACGTCGTGGCCCTCGGCTGCCTCCCGGATCCGGCGCTTGATGTCGTCCGTGATGTGGGGGATGATCTGGACCGTATCGCCCAGATAATCGCCCGCCCGCTCCTTTTCTATCACGTGGCGGTAGGTCTTGCCCGTCGTGACGTTGTGATCGAACGTCATGTCGATATCGAGGAACCGCTCGTAGTTCCCGAGATCGAGGTCGACCTCGCCCCCGTCTTTCAGCACGTACACTTCGCCGTGCTGGTAGGGGTTCATCGTCCCCGCGTCGACGTTGAGGTAGGGGTCGATCTTCACCGCCGTCACGTCGAAGCCGGCGTTCGCGAGCAGGCGGCCGGTGCTCGCCGCGGTGATTCCCTTCCCGAGCCCCGACATCACACCACCGGTGACGAATACGAATTTGTTCCCGAGTGTGGGATCGTAGTTAGTAAGCTCCGTCGGCATACTGACGGTGCGCGAGCATCGACCAAAACGGTTTCGACCGACCGGTTCGGTGGGAAGTAACGCCGACGAGCGCCACCCCCCGATCGGCGTTCGCTGCCCGGATCACCGGGAGGAAAACATCGCGGCGACGCGTTCGCCGACCGCCGGCGCCTGCCCCACGAAGTGGTGATCCGCGCTCAGCGTGACCACCTCGCCGCCGACAGCTCCGACGCGGTCGGCGACCGCAGCCGCGTCGACGGTCGTATCGCGTTCGCCGTAGACGAGCCCGATCGGGCAGTCGATGTCGTCGACGGCGGCGACCGCGTCGATGGCCGCCGACACCCTCGCGGCGGGCGATAGCGCCACGACCCGATCGGGGGGCGTTCCGGCCGTCGATTCGCGGGCCGCCGCGACCAAGGCGAGACAGCCGCCGAAACTGTAGCCGAACAGGCTCACCCGATTGAACCTGTCTCGCGCCCACGCGAGGGCGTCGCGGGTGTCGGCCAACTCCCCGCGGCCCTCGTCCCACGGCCCGTAGTCGAACCGAAGACAACCACACCCGAGCGCGTCGCTGACCGCCCGCAGCCGGGGGTCGGTCCGGCTGCCGCCCATCTGTGGGTGCGGCGGGCACGCGACCACACAACGATCGCCGCCGGGGGAATCGAGCGTTCCGCGTACGTCCCGATCCGACGGGACGACGACCGGCTCGCTCATCGAAGCAGCTCCTCCCCGGTCATCGCGGCGGGCACCGCGACACCGATCCGCGAAAGCAGCGTCGGCGCGATGTCCGCGAGCGTGCCGCCGGCCCGGACCGTGTGGCCGCCGCCGGTGCCGTCGGGGGCGACGTAAACGAACGGTACCGGGTTCGTCGTGTGTGCGGTGTGGGGGTTCTCGGGGGTCCCCATCTCGTCGGCGTTGCCGTGGTCGGCGGTCACGAACAGGTGGCCCCCGGCATCGAGGACGGCCGCCGACAGACGGGCGAGCTGTTCGTCGACGGCTTCGACCGCCGCGACCGCGGCGTCGAAATCGCCCGTGTGCCCGACCATGTCCGGGTTGGCGTAGTTCACCACGAGAACGTCGAGGTCGGCGAAAGCGCCGTCGTCCGACTCCCGCCCGTCGAGGCCGCCCTCGATCGATTCGATCGCGACGTCGGTCAGTTCGGCGGCGGACATCGCCGGTGCCTGGTCGTACGTCGCCACGTCCGGGCTCGGAACGATCTCGCGGTATTCGCCCTCGGAGGCTGTTTCGCGGCCGCCGTTCAGAAAGTAGGTCACGTGGGCGTACTTTTCGGATTCGGCGGCCCGAAGCTGTGTGAGCCCGGCGTCGGCGATCGCATCTCCGAGTGTCCGCTCGGGTTCCAACGACGGGTACGCGACCGGCACCCCGAACGTCTCATCGTACTCCGTCAGCGTCGTGACCGGGACGTCGGGCGGGTCGGTCGCAAACGGCCATTCGGGGTCGATGTCGGCCAGCATGCGCGTGAGCTGTCGGGCCCGGTCGGCTCTGAAGTTGAAAAAGACGACCGCGTCACCCTCGGAAAGCGCCGCCGCGTCGCCGACGAGCGTCGGTTCGACGTACTCGTCGGTCTCGCCGCGCCCGTAGGCGCTCTCGACGGCCTCGAGCGCCGAGTCGGCGCTGTGTGTGGCCTCCCGGTCGACGATCGCGTCGTAGGCGCGCTTCGTTCGGTCCCAGTTCTCGTCGCGATCCATCGCGTAGTAACGCCCACAGACCGTCGCGACGTCGCCGGTCCCGTGCTCCTCGACGGCCGCCTCTAACGCACCCACAAACCCAGCCCCGGTTTTCGGGCCCGTGTCGCGGCCGTCGGTGAACGCGTGCGTCACCGCCTCGACTCCCCGGTCGGCGGCGAGTTCGAGCAGCGCGTGGAGGTGGGCCTGGTAGGAGTGGACGCCGCCGTCGCTGACGAGCCCGACGAGGTGGACCCGTCCACCGTCGGCGGCGGCGTGGGCGAACGCGTCGTTGATCGCCCCGTTGTCGGCGAGGGCACCGGTAGCGATGTCGTCCGTCACCCGCGTCGAGTCCTGTTTGACGACGCGGCCGGCGCCGATGTTGAGGTGGCCGACCTCGCTGTTTCCCATCTGGCCATCGGGGAGGCCGACCCGCCTGCCGTGGGTTTCGAGCGTTCCGGACGCCCCCGACTCCCGGAGGCGATCGACCGTCGGCGTGTCGGCGGCCGCGACGGCGTCGCCGTCACCGCCGTCGCCGAGCCCCCAGCCGTCGAGGATCACGAGCGCGGCTTTCATGCTGGGGAGAAAGCGGGGGGCGGCCTAAGGCGGTGTCGCTTCGACTCTCGGAACTGTTTTCCCGAGGCCGCCGGTAGCCGGAGGTATGTACCTGCGGCTCATCGGCCTCCTGTTGCTCGTCCCGCTTGCGGACGTGCTGTTGCTCGTCCTCTTGGCGACCGAGTTGGGCCCGGTCACGATCGGGCCGGCCGCGACGGTCGCCATCGTCGTGCTGACGGCGCTTCTCGGCTTGCTTCTGGTCCGCGCCGAGGGGCGACACACCGTCCGGAAGATCCAGCGCAAACTCGCCCGCGGCGACCCACCGACGGACGAACTGCTCGACGGCGCGTTCCTCCTCGTCGCCGGCGCGCTGATGCTCACCCCGGGGCTCGTCACCGACCTCCTCGGGCTCCTGTTGGTGTTGCCGCCGACCCGGTACCCGATCCGAGTCGTCGTCAAACGCTACGTCGTCAAGCCGTATATCGACAACAAAACCGGCGGGTTCGCGTCCGGAAACGTTTACGTCGGCGGCTTCCCGGGCGGTGACGGGGAGGGCGGCTTCCGAGGCGGGTTCGGCGGTCCCGGATCCGACCCTGCGGACGGTTCCGACCCCGGGACCATCGAGATGGGCGAGGACGAGTACGAGTTCGACGACACCGACGACGGGTTCACCGGCGTCGACGATTTCGGGCCGGGATCGCCGCCCGAGGGCGACGACTCGCGCGATCGGTGACCGTGGCACGCCCGGCCGAAGGGGCGGCGAAAAGAAACGTTTAAACGAACCACGACGCTACGATCAGACGCGCCTACCTAGGGCCAATAGCTCAGCTAGGTATGAGCGCTCGGCTGATAACCGGGAGGTCCTCGGTTCAAATCCGAGTTGGCCCACTCGGTTTCCGATTGGTCTTTGGCCGTCGGAAATCGGTGGCCAAACTCCCGTAGGCGCCCAATTTCGGACGATAACGACTCGAAAGAGATGGGTATCCGACCCGTTTTGCCACGCCCCCTGCCGCGGTCTGTTATTTTCCGGCCGAATTACTCCCGTTTGCCCGCAAACGCTCGTTTCGCGACGCGGTGTACAGGCGGTCGAGGCGACTACCCCGGGGCTTGACCCCGGAGAGGTTCACAATAGAATCGTCACGCAGGAGTCGGCGTCACGGACGCGATCAAAACACCGTGTCACCAGTCACCACTTTGCAAGCCAGGCTTCGAGTCGGGAGACGAACGCGTCGGGGTGCTCGCGTGGCACCCAGTGGCCACACTGCTCGAGCGTAAACAGGTCGGCGACGGGGGCCTCGTCGGCCGCCCGTTTTGAGAGTCCAAGCGGGATGAGGGGGTCGTCCGTCCCGTGGACGAACAACGTCTCGACGGGGAGATCCGGGAGTCGATCGAAGTAGTTCGTTCGGGGACCGGACGGCTGCATTTCCGCGCGGGCGAATCGGAAATAGGCGTCCCCGGAGTTCGGCCGCCGGACCTGCCGGTGGACGTCGTCGACGAACTCGGCGTCGATGTTTTCGGGGAGGGCCACGTTCCCGAGCGACGCTTCCGTCACCGCTCGGCTCTTTTTCATCGCCCACCAAGACACTTCGAGGAGTTTCGGGATTTTGAGCATCACGGCGGCTCGCCGGCCGCCCGGAATCCGGTCACCGAGGCCGAAGCTGTCGACGAGGACGAGTCTCTTGATGCGAGCCGGGTGATCGAGCGTGTATCCGAGGGCGATCGCGCCGCCCTTCGAGATGCCGACGAGCGTCGCGTCGACGAGATCCAGTTCCCCGAGGAGCGAGTCGACGACGCCGACGTAGAACTCAGTCGTCGGCGCGACGGTTTGGGGGACACGATCGCTCTCCCCGTAGCCCGGGAGATCCGGCGCGATGACGCGGTACGATCCGGCGAGCGCTGGGAAGGCACGCTTCCAGGACACACCCGCCGCATCCGTGCCGGCGCCGTGGACGAGGACGATCGAGGGGGCGTTTTCGGGGCCGGCGACGTGGCAGCGAACAGTCAACCCATCCACGTCGACATCCCGCGTCTCACCGTCGAGTTCGCTCATACCGGCAGATCGGTCGGGGTATATAAATAGCGTCGCACGGAAACAATACGTCGAAGCGGTTCAGCGTCGCCGACGATGGGCGTTCGCAGTCCCGTAAACCGTTTTATCGAATCCGAGTCTCTTCGAGCATATATATAGGACGCGTCGAAACGTCCGGTACGCGGAGTCCAGTATGAATCCACACTCGGAGGTGATCCACGTACTCCGCGTCGATGCCGACTCCGAGGCGGCCGGGACGGCAGCGGCGGTTCTCCGGCGCGAGGACGGCCGGTTCGAGACGCGTGCCGCCGGCCCTGCCGTCGACCACGCTGATTTCCCAACCGGGTGCGTCGGCGATCCGCTTGGGAACGCTCAGTCCGAACCCGGTCCCGTCGCCGGCACTCGGGTGTCCGACATCGAAAACGTCGTCGGGGGGGAGTGTAAACCCCAGTATAAAAGGCTCGGAGCTTTCAGAACGAGACCGGTTCGGGACCCGCCTCGCCGATCGAGGGTGCGTCGCGGTCGGAGTAGTTCTGACGGCCGATCGCCGCCTTCGAGACCGCGGAGTAGGTCATGAGCCGGGCTTCTTCGGCGTCCTCGAACGTCGTCTCGCCGAGTCGGCTCAGGGCATCGCCGAACGTTTCCTTGCCGTTGGGCAGGGCGAGTTCGGTGTCGCCGTACTCCGTGATGAGTTCGTCAGTAGTCGCGGGGAAACTGTGGGCGTCGATCCGTTCGTCGGCGGTTTCAAACAGTCGCATACACATTCGTACCCCGGTAACCATAATGAATGTTTGCTATAAATTCATTGTCCATCGACAAGGACATATAACATCATTATATTCCATGACTGTTCGGGGGAAGCGCCGACGCTTTGACACTCGATCCCCAACCCGTCGTATGATCGTCGCCGATCTCCACGTCCACACGACGAACTCGGACGGCGTGTTGACCCTCGAGACGCTCCCGGCAGCCGCCGAAGCCGCGGGCGTCTCGACGGTCGCCGTCACCGATCACGACCGGTTCCATCCCGACCTCCCGACGCCGGTCGGAACCGTCGGCGGCGTGACCGTCGTCCACGGGATCGAGTTGCGGGTGAAAGCCGGCGACATCAGGGTCGATCTGCTCGGATACGGCGTTCGGCGGACGCCGGAACTGGAATCGCTGACCGAACGGCTACAGGCCGACCGCATCGAGCGGGGCGGGGAGATCATCGCCCGCGTCGAAGCGCGCCTCGGGACGGAGCTTCCGCTCGAGCCGCGTCCGGGGATCGGTCGCCCCCACATCGCGGAGGCGATCGCGGCTGCATCGTCGTACAGCTACGGGGAGGCGTTCGCGGAACTCATCGGCGACGACGGACCGTGTTACGTCCCCCGTGACATCCCCGAGTTCGAGGAGGGGATCGCCGTCCTGGAGGACGCCTGTGGTCTCGTCTCGCTGGCGCATCCGTACCGGTACGACGATACCGAGGCGGCGCTCGCGCTCTGTTCGGAACTCGATGGGATCGAACGGTTCTATCCGTACGACCGCGAGATCGACCCGCGGGCGGTCGAGCGTGCGATCGAACGGTACGATCTCGTCGCGACCGGCGGCAGCGATGCCCACGACGAAGAACTCGGCAGAGCGGGGCTCGACGCCGACGCGTACCGGGCGTTTCGGGCCGCGCTCTGAACGGCGGAATCCGCCCGCCGTCCGCCGTCCGTCGGACACGTAGATGACACGAACGCTGGGTTCAAACCGTTCGATCACGTACGCAGGTGTATGCAGTGTCACTACTGTGACGAGGAGGCCGCCGTCGCGGTCGAGAAGGACCACATCAAGGTCGGCCTCTGTAAGCCGCACCTCCGCGAACGGATGGAGGAACTCTCCGAGTCCGAGTGGATCGAGGAGTTCCAGTCCCAGATCGACGACACGCTCGATTGATCGGGTCGGTCGCCCGCCCGAACCCCCGGACCCGGACGACCCGCATCCACGGACGAACCCTATCAACAACCCTTTTGCCGCTTCCATCGACAGGTGACACATGCTCGAAGAGAAGACCTGCCTCGTCACCGGGGGGTCACGCGGCATCGGCCGCGCCATCGCCGAAGAACTCGGGAGCCACGGTGCAAACGTCGTTGTCAACTACCGATCCTCACGGGCCGAAGCGGAGGCGGCCGCCGAGACGATCGAGGAGTCGAGTGGCGCAGCGATGACGGCGCAGGCGGACGTGTCCGAGTACGAACAGGTCGAAACGATGCGGGAGGCCGTCCACAACCGGTTCGGGAGCGTCGACGTGGTGGTCAACAACGCCGGTATCACCGCCGACAGGACGTTCGAGGAGATGACCCGCGAGGACTGGGATCGGGTTATCGACGTCAACCTCGGTGGGACGTTCAACTGCACACACTGTTTTTTCGACGATATCCGGTCGGCCGAGGAGGGTCGGTTGATCAACATCTCGAGCGTCGTCGGCCAGCAGGGCAACTACGGGCAGGCCAACTACGCGACCACCAAGTCCGGGCTGTTCGGCTTTACCCGGACGCTCGCGCTGGAGTTGGCCGCGGAGGGCTCGACGGCGAACTGCGTCGCCCCCGGCTTCGTCGACACGGGGATGCTCGAGATCGTCCCCGGCCGGGTTCAGGAGAAGATCCTCCGCCGGATCCCGCTCGGGCGGTTCGCACGACCTGAGGACGTCGCCGGCATCGTCAGGTTCGTCGCGAGCGAGGACTCGAGTTACATGACGGGGCAGGTCCTCGCCGTCAACGGCGGCATGGACTGGTAACGCGGGGCTACCGCCCCTTCCGGAGCCGCGTTCCCGTTTCGGGCGGAAGCCCGGCCGCCTCGACGGCCTCGAGGACGGCCTCGATGTCGTACTCGACGCGGCGTTCGGAGACCGTCATCGCGTCCAGATCGACGACCGCGTAGGCGGCGTCCGGGTCACCGTCCCTCGGTTGACCGACGCTACCGGGGTTCATGACGATCCCGTCGTCGTACAGTTCGTGTGCCTGCACGTGGGTGTGGCCCATGACGAGGACGTCCTCGTCGCCGAGCAGCCGCGAGGAAAAGAGCGACGGGTACGTGTACCGGTTCGGGTCGTCGGGATGTCCGTGGACGAGCCTGATACGGCCGTCGAAGCAGTACCGCGAGTCGGGCAGCGCCGCGAGCCACTCGAGCCGGTCGCCGTCGAGGGCGTCGTGTGCGTATCTCGCCCCGGCGTCCGCCATCCCGTTGGCTCCGAACCCCGTTCCGTTCGCGACGGCGCGGTCGTGGTTACCCATTACCGTCGGGACCCCGTTGGATCGGATCGAATCGACGCAGGCGGTGGGCCAGGGGTTGTACCCGACGACGTCGCCGGCACACACCACGGCGTCGACGTCGGGCATGTCTGCGAGCACCGCCTCCAGGGCGATCCGGTTCGCGTGGATATCCGAGACGACACCGACGAGCATACGCGTCCGTTACGGCGCTCGTTGTTAAGTGGTGGCGGTCACCGGCGGATCGCGGGCGGCAAATCGAGCGCGGGTCACTCGCCGTTGTGGAATCCGGTCGCAAAGCCCGACCCGTCGACCGCGACCGCGGCCGCACAGACGGGGTGTTCGAACGGCCACTCGTAGAGTTCCTCGGCCATCGCTTCGGGCGCCGTCGCCTCGAGATCCGCCGGTTCGGGCGCGTTCTTCTCGTAGGTAGCGACGAGCGTCGGTTCGGTCACCGACTCGACGAGAACGGCGTCGCGGCGGACGATCCCGACGTAGCTTTCGGCACCGACGACGCCCGCGATCCGGGGCGTGTCGTAGTCGTCCTTCTCGTAATCGAGCGCGAGCAACGACTCGACGAGGGCGTCCCGCGGCGGGTACCCGAGTTCGAGCTTTTCGGTGATCGGATCGACCTGCGTCCCGTTGCCGACGACGGCGTGTGCGTCGTCGTCCGTGGTCCGTACGCAGTTGTAGGAGACGTAGGGGTTGTCCGTCTCCGGGGCGTCGGCGGTCGGGGCGACAGTAAGCGCCTCGTCGCGCTCGACGATCCGTCTGTTCGGGAACGACCGCGAGGAGACGCGGTAGGCCGCTCTGTCCGGTGCGACGACGACGAAGCGTCCGACGTACATACCGGGAGGTGCGTGGGCGGCAGTATGTCGGTGTCGGTTCGATTCGGCGGGCGGCGAACGGCTCCAGGTCCGCTGTTCGGCCGCCCGTTTATACGATCACGGACAAGCAGGCCGTATGGCGACGACGGAATCGGCGTGTCTCGACGCGTTATGCGAGGCGGCCGACCGGTTGGGGGAATCGCCGACGAAAGCCCAATACGAGGGGCTGGACATCACGCCGGCGTCGACGACCATCTATCGGATCTTCTGGAGTTGGAACGACGCCAAGGCGAAGGCGAACTTGAGGACGTACGCACAGGACGAGAAGGGAGGAACGGCAGTGGAGCCGAACCCCGACTCCGTCACGATCCCTGACGACGGAGACTGGCGTGAACTCACCGCCCAACAGCGGTGGTACTACAAAAACCGTCGGCATCGAATCGAGGTCAACGAACAGCGTCGGGGGCGTCTCCGGGAATGGTTTTTCCGGCTCAAACGCGACTCGTTCGCCTGCGAACGATGCGAGGAGACCCGTCCGGCTACGCTCGATTTCCACCATTCGGAACCGAAGCTGAACGGCGTCTCTCAGACGGTCAGCCACGGATATTCGAAGCGTCGTATTCGCGAGGAGATGGACCGATGTGTCGTTCTTTGTGCGAACTGCCACCGGGAGGAGCATACGGAGCGTTCGGAGGACTCGGACCCCGGCAGGCCGAACGTGACCGAGGGAGTCGTCCGTGATCCATCGGAGAATCGTGTCCGTGAGAGGCGTCGAAACTGGGTCAAGGCGTACAAACAAGACAGCGAGGGGTGTACCCGCTGTGCTGTCGCTGACCCCGGCGTGTCTGGATTTTCACCACACCGGGGCAAAGATTGAGGGAGTTTCAAGGATGCTCTCGGACCGTTTCTCGCTCGGTGAGATACGGCGGGAGATTTCGAACTGCGTACTGCTTTGTGCGAACTGTCACCGCATCGAACACCACGAACGAGAGGGGAGGAACGAAACCGATAGCGTTTAGTTTCGCACTCGCTTTGGCGTACATACAGTCCATTGGGGTAGTGGCCAATCCTGTCAGCTTCTGGGGCTGACGACCCTGGTTCGAATCCAGGATGGACTATCGCGCGCCTTTTTCATCGAAAACGCTCGTTCATGTCCGAAGGGATTAACATACATTTTGATATGTATGTCCCGAACCGACGGGTCAAGGTCGAATACGCCGACACCCCAACCGGGACGCATATACCCCCGGCAGCCGTCCGGGCGGGTAATGTCGGAGGGATCCAGCGGTCCCCGCTTCACCCGACGAACGACGCTTGGGGGCCTCGGTGCGGTCGCGGTCGGGGGAGCGGTTGGTTGGACGCGACTCCGGGGTGGGTACGACCGCGAGCAGGCCGACTTCGATCCCGAAATTCCGCCGTACGACGAAACGTATCCGGACGGCGACGTGACGATGTTCAGGGAAGGATCGCGGCGGCTGGGATACTACCCGGAGGCGGTCGTCCCCGACCGCGTCGAGGTGGAGTGGTCGATGCCGGTGAACCGGATCGGCCACACCGCGGCGAAGCCGAGCCCGCGACCGACGCCGGACGGCGAGACGGTGTTGATTCCGGCTGATACGGGCGAGTTACACGCGGTGACGCCCGGCGGAGAGCGACGCTGGACGGTACAGACCGCAGCGACGAACCTCGGCTTCCACGGAACGCCGCTGATCGTCGGCGGAACGGCGTACATCGGCGGCTACGACGGCTCGATGTACGCCTACGACGTCGAGACGGGCGAGCGTGTCTGGAAGACCTCGAATCTCCGGCTCCACGGGGCGATCGCGATCGGGTCGAGTCCGGCCTACTGGAACGGCGTGATCTACGTCGTCGCCGAGTACAACTACCCCTGGCAGGAGCCCTCGGGGACGATGTGGGCCCTCGACGCGGCCACGGGGCAACCGCTGTGGCACGACAGTCGCCTGTGGGGGATGCCCCATCCCTCGACGGCGATCGACCCCGCGACCGAGCGGATGGTGACGGGGTCGAACGACGGGGTGTGTTATTGCTGGGAGTTTCCCTCCCTGGAGTTCGCCTGGTCGTTTCAGACCGGCGCGGAGATCAAAGGGACGATCCCGACGTACGACGGCGGCGCGTTCGTCGGGTCGTGGGACGGCCGCCTCTACCGGCTCGAACTCGAAGACGGAACGGAGGAGTGGTCCTTCGAAACCGGCCGGGTGATCATGTCGAACCCCGGGATCGACCCGGATTCGGGCGTCGTGTACTTCGGCAGCGACGACAACCGGGTGTACGCACTCGATACGGACACCGGCGAGGAGTTGTGGTCCACGAACGTCCGGGGAAACGTGATCGGGTCGCTGTCGGTGACGGCCGAGACGGTCCTCGTCGGTTCCTACGATAGACATCTGTACGCCCTGGACAAACGGACGGGCGAAACACGCTGGCGTGTCGAAGGGATCGGCCACGCGACGAGCGAGGCGGTCCCCCACGGCGATCGGATTCTCTTCGCCGAACGCGGCGATATCTCGGGCTACTGGGACGACGACGAACCCGAGGCGTTGCACGAACCTGGGCGCGCATACAGCCTCGTCCCCCGGTAGCGACGGGGGCGATCCGTTCCAGCACCCCGATTTGACGGGCGACACTGACCGCGCGCGAGCGCCGCCACCCCACGGGGTCGGGGTGAAACACCAGTTCACTCGACTGTACGGCCAGTATAGACGTGTGCACTGGGGATAGACGGACAGTACCACGGAAACGTATTCGACGGAGCCACGATCGGTAGTGGCCGAACCGCTTCGGAAAATCGCAGTACAGCATCGTAACACACAACTGTAACGGGTCGAGTTCCGTTGATAACGCTACGCATGACGAAGGTAGCGGACAATAATTATAAATAGAGCGTGTCGAGGGATTCAAAACCGTGATTGTTTTTTATTTACTCACCGTACTAACACGATTGTTCCGAACTGATCCGGCCGAAATGCGACGATCACCGGCCCTCGGTCGGCCGGATACCTGAACCGTCGATAGGTATAAATATCGGGTCCGATAGGCGGGTTCTATGACAGCGACAAGCCAGCCTGTCATGGATGCACCACTTCCGGAACCGACCGTTGCCGACACCGGCAGGGGTGATCACCATGGTTAGTGCGGTGGAGTTACTTCTGGCGGCGACGCCGCTTCTCGTGGCTGGGGCACTCCTCGTTGTCTTCCTGTGGCCGGCGACTCGCGCAATGCCGATCGCGTGGATCGTTGCATTGGTTGTCGGGTTTGCGGTCTGGAACATGCCACCGGATTACCTCGCGGCGAGTTCACTCGTCGGCGTAATGACCGCGATTCAGATCCTCTGGATCGTCTTCGGCGCGCTGTTGCTCCTGTACACGCTCAAGGAAGCGGGCGCGTTCGATCGGATCAACCAGGGCTTCGCGGCGGTTAGCGAGGACCGCCGTATCCAGATCGTCCTCGTCGCCTTTTTCCTCGCGACGTTCATCGAGGGTGCGGCCGGCTTCGGGACGCCCGCCGCCGTCGTCGCACCGCTGCTTTTGGCCCTCGGCTTCCCGGCACTCGCTGCCGTGATCGCGGCGCTGATCGGCCACATCATCGCCGTCACCTACGGCGCGGTCGGGACGCCGATCATCATCGGCATTCAGGATCCGCTCGCGTCGGTCGAATCAACGCAGACGGCCATCGAGGCTGGTGGCTTTACCGTCCAGGAGTACTCCATCCAGGTCGCCGTTTGGGCGGCGACGTATCACGCCCTCATCGGCTTCGTGATGCCGCTTTTCGCCGTCGGAATGGTCGTCTACTTCTTCGGCGGTGAGGAGCGATCGATCAAGCCCGCCCTCAACGTCGCGCCGTTCTGTCTGTTCGCCGGCGTCGCCTTCGCGGTCCCCTACTGGCTCGCCGCACAGGTCAGCGCCGAGTTCCCGTCGCTTATCGGCGCGATGGTCGGCGGTGCGGTCGTCGTTACTGTGCTCCGGGCGGGCTACTTCGATCCGGACGACGCCTGGGAGTTCCCGCCACAGGAGGAGTGGCCGGACCACTGGATCGGCACGATCGAACCCGGTTCGACTGACGCGAAAGAAAGAGCAACTCCGGACGGTGGCCAGTCGATGTCGCTTTTCAAGGCGTGGTCGCCGTACGTCTTCCTCGTCGTTATGTTGGTGTTGACCCGCGTCATCGATCCGGTCGTCGACTTCCTAACCGGAGCCGATGGGACGCTCATTTTCGCCGAGTTCGAAACGGGAGTCGGTTCGTTCACGCTCGGCCCCGCGACGACCGCGTGGGCCGATATCTTCGGAACGGGACTCGGTGGCGGCATCGATTGGGTGTACGTCCCCGGTTTCTGGCTGCTCCTTTCGGCGCTCATCGCCATTCCGCTTTTCGGCATGAACGGCGATCAGGTCAAGAACGCGTTCAACGAAGCGGGACAGAAGCTCGTCGCACCGCTCATCGCGTTGATTTTCGTCATCGCGATGGTGCAGGTCATGCTCCAGTCCGGTGCCCACCCCGGTGCACCCGAGGTCGGAAGCATGATCCAGGCGCTCGCACAGACGACCGCGGGAGTCGCCGGACCGGCCTACCCGTTCATCGCCGCCCTGATCGGCGCGCTCGGCGCGGCGATGGCCGGGTCGAACACCGTCTCGAACATCACCTTCGGCGGCTTCCAGTTCGAGGCCGCACAGTCGCTCGGCCTGCCGACACAGGTCATCGTCGGTGCGCAAGCGGTCGGCGGGGCGATCGGTAACCTCGTCGCCATCCACAACGTCGTCGCAGCACTCGCAACCGTCGGCCTCGTCGGCGAGGAAGGTCGTGTCATGCGGCTCAACCTCATCCCGCTCGTCTACTACGCGATCGGTGTCGGAATCC
>CAZOFL010000045.1:0-9640 GCA_964579035.1 uncultured Natronomonas sp.
GGTAGACGTTGTCGTCCTCGATGCCGGAGCGACCCTCGAAGTTGCGGTTGAACGTTCGCAGCGAAACGGAGTCCGAACCGGGGACGTGGCCGATGCCGATGCAGGCACCACACGTCGCCTCGGAGAAGTTGACGCCGGCCGCCATCATCTCGGCGGTCCAGCCCTCGCGGGCGAGCATCTCGCTGGCCTGCTTGGAGCCGGGCGCGACGATCATTTCGGTCTTCTTGTCGACCTCGCGGCCCTCGAGCATCTTCGCGCCGGGGAGGATGTCCTCGTAGGCGCCGTTCGTACAGGAGCCGATGATGACCTGTTCGACGTCCTCGCCGGCGACTTCGCTGACGGGAACGACCTTGTCCGGCATCGACGGGCAGGCGATGAGCGGTTCGAGCTCCGAGAGGTCGACCGTGATCTGGTCGGCGTACTCGGCGTCCTCGTCGGGCGAGAGGTCGACGTAGTCCTCCTCGCGGCCGATCCGGGAGAGCCAGTCCTTCGTTTTCTCGTCGGTCGGGAAGATCGACGAGGTGGCACCCAGTTCCGTGCCGAGGTTCGTGATCGTCGTCCGCTCGGGGACGGTCAAAGAGTCGACGCCGGGGCCGGTGTACTCGAAGATCTTGCCGACGCCGCCCTTGACGGTCAGTTCGCCGAGCAGGTGCAGCGCAACGTCCTTCGCGGTGGCCCACTCGGGAAGCTCACCCTCGAGGTGAACGTTGACGACTTCCGGCATTTCGATGTAGTAGGCGCCGCCGCCCATCGCGACGGAGACGTCGAGGCCGCCGGAGCCGATCGCGAGTTGGCCGAGGCCGCCGGGCGTCGGCGTGTGGCTGTCCGAACCGAGCAGCGTCTTGCCGGGCGCGGCGAAGTTCTCCTTGTGGACGTTGTGACAGATACCGTTGCCGGGGCGGCTGTAGTAGGCACCGAACGTCCCCGCGGCGCTGCGGAGGAAGCGGTGGTCGTCCGTGTTTTTGAAGTCGAACTGGTAGGTCTGGTGGTCACAGTACTGCGCGGCGAGTTCCGTCTGGACCTCGTCCAGGCCGAGCGCCTCGAACTGCAGCCACACGAGCGTTCCCGTGGTGTCCTGTGTGAGCACCTGGTCGATTTCGATTCCGATCTCCTCTCCCGTCTCGAGTTCCCCTTCGACGAGATGGTCCTCGAGAATTTTTTCGGTGAGCGTCTGTCCCATATCGTCCCTAAATCAACCGTCCACAGATATAAATCCGGCGTGTTTCGCCCCATCTCGGGCGGTTCGAGGAGTTTTGAACGAAACAATTGTCCAGTTTCGCGCGAAAGCGGATGAATATAATGAACGATTGTCCGAGAAAGAACCCAAGCGGTGTCAGGCGAGCCGCGAAAACGCGAGATTGCCGCTGGTGCTTTCGATGTAGATCTCGACGACGTCCCCCTCGTCGGCACCCGGCACGA
This sequence comes from uncultured Natronomonas sp., assembly GCA_964579035.1. Taxonomy (GTDB): domain Archaea; phylum Halobacteriota; class Halobacteria; order Halobacteriales; family Haloarculaceae; genus Natronomonas. The sequence continues at coordinate 1,420 of CAZOFL010000045.1, forward strand.
AGATCGTGTAGTCGCCGCGGTGGGCGACCCCGTCGCCCTTGCGGCCGGTGTCGGTCACTTTCACGGTGTAGGTGTTGCCGGCTTCGACGTCGTCCTCGGTCCGTTGGGTCTCGCTCTTCTGTCTGCTCTTCGAGACGGGGCGGAACGCACCGCAGGCGTCACACCGGAGCATGAGGTTTCTGTTCTCCTGGACGAGGCGGGTGTCCGGAAGCCCACACTCGCTACAGCGGACGTACTCCTCGGTGTAGTCGTCGACGACCCGTTCGAAGTCGCGGGAGTCGAAGTTCCCGTTGTACCGGCCGACGCCCTCCGAGAGCTTTCCCGAGGTCGCAAGCGTCTGTTGGACGAACCGGTGGACGTGGTCCGTCTCCCGGTTCAACGCGTCCGCGACCGCATCGAGGTTCGTGAACCGCGTGAACGCGCCGTCCGCCTGTGCGACCGCATCCGGGACCGAGAGCCGGTCGCCCGACGAACCGATGTCGGGGACGGCGTCGAGCGCTCGATCGAGGCTAGATTCGTATTCCATACCGTCTGAAGGAACGTGACGCCTAAATGCGTTCCGAGACGCCGGAGTGTTTTCCCGTCTCCCGCTCCGTCCGCAACCCCGAATTATACATTAACATTTATTAAGGATGCGGATAAAAAACGGCGTAATGAGATCGCAGGTACATCTCGGGTGACTGCCGACGACTGGCACCGCTTTCCGACCGCCAAACCCACCCCACGATGTCAACCCGAAAAACCGCACTCGACGCCGAGGCACCGATCGAAACAGAAACCACGGACACCCCCGACGACGGCCGTCTGATCCCGCTGCAACCCCGTCACGGCCCACAGCCGAAGCGACTACGCTGAACGGTACTCCCGTTTTTCCGCCGACAGTATAAATACCGCTCGCGGAAACGATCCCGCATGGAGACCTTACTGTTGGACCCCGACGACGTCGACGACAACGCCGAGATGGTGGAGGTGATCGTCGCCGTCGAGGAGGCGTTCGCCGCCTACGAGGCCGGGCGGGTACAGATGCCCGCGAAGTCCTACGTCGACCTCCCGGCGTACAACGGCGACTTCCGGTCGATGCCTGCCTACATGGACGCCGGCGAGTGGGACGCCGCCGGGATCAAGTGGGTCAACGTCCACACGGACAACCCCGAAAAGTACGATCTCCCCACCGTTTTAGGGACGATGATCTACTCCGATCCCCGGAACGCGTTCCCGCTTGCGGTGATGGACGGGACGGCGCTGACGCGCAACCGAACCGGGGCCGCCGCCGCCGTCGCCACGGACCACCTCGCCGTCGCGGACGCGGGATCGCTCGGCATCGTCGGCGCGGGCGTCCAATCCTACACCCAACTGGAGGCGATCAGCACCGTCCGCGACATCGAGCGCGTCGTCGTCGCCGACAGGCGCGAGGCCGCGATCGAGGCGTTCATCGATCGGTTCGGCGGCGAGTTCGACGTGCGGGCCGGATCGATCGCCGACGCGGCCGCCTGTGACGTCCTCTCGACGGTCACACCGGTTAGATCACCGATCGTGGAGGCGGGCGACCTCGGCGAACACACCCACATCAACGCGATGGGCGCGGACGCCCCCGGCAAGAACGAACTCGCGCGGGACGTGGTCACGGCGGCGAAACTCGTCATCGACGACTACGAGCAATGCACCCACTCCGGCGAGATCAACGTCCCCTGGAGCGAGGGGGCCCTCACCGACTCCGACATCCACGGCGAGTTGGGCGCGGTCGTCGCCGGGAAACTCGAGGGGCGAACGCCCGGGGACGGCGTCACCGTCTTCGATTCGACCGGCCTCGCGATCCAGGATGTCGCGGCCGCCCACGTCGTCTACGAGCGGGCGAACGAAGACGGGGCGGGAACCCCCTACGGACTGGTCGACACGCGGGTGCGGTGAACGGAGCGTACTGGTTACTCGTACTCTTTGAAGCGCAACAGGACGAGCGAAACTCCGGAGATAACGAGCACTGCGGCGATGTGGGCCGCGAGGGCGGCAAAGAGGACCGGGTGTCCGGTGAGAAACGGTAACAGTGGAACCTGCAGCAGGCCGAACAGCGCCGATTCGCGGTCTGCTCGCCGGAGCACACTCGCGGTGTGGCGGTCGAACCGGTACCGGATCGACCGCCACAACCCGACGATCGACACCCACCAGCCCGTGGCGATCCGATAGCACAGGTCCCACAGGATGAGGAGCGTGAGATAGACGGCGAGCGTCGGCGGGTCACTGCCGAAAAGGGTCTGCACCAGCGGTTCGGGGCTCCGGAGATCGAACACGAACAGGTGGGTGACGAGCGCGATAAACGCGAGCACCGAGAGGACGACCTCGATGCTCGAACCGAACAGGAGCCGACGGTAGGACTCGGGGGTTTCGGGCCGGCGGGCGGCGCTGCTGATGCGGAGCATCTCCGCGCTCCCCAGCGCGGCGACGAAGACGGCCGCCGTTCCGGCGATCGCGGCGGTCCGGAGGCCGTAGTACCACGCGAGCGCGAGCACCGACACCTCGAACACGGCGAGTTGCAGCGCGATCGCTTCGCGGGGCGAGAGGTCGATGCCCGGCAGCGCGCCGATGATGCTTTCGTAGGCCCACGTTTCGCCGTACTCCGGTTCCATCAGGTTCCCTCCCGATCGGCGAGCGCCGACCGGACCGCCTCGTCGAACGGCGTCAACTCGACGTCGACGAGGGCGTCGATCCCCGACTCGCCGACGACGACGGTGTTTCTGAGCCCCGCGATGAGCGGCCGGGCGACGTCGAGGGAAACGTCGGTAAACAGCCGGAGCCAAAGCGCCGAGATCCGCGGGGAGATGATCGGCGTCGGGACGATGTAGGGGGGCCGTCCGGAGAGCGCCTTCGCGGTTCGTTCGAGCATCTCCCGGTAGGTGAGCACCTCCGGGCCGCCAATCTCGAAGGTTCGACCGGCTGTTTCGGGCGTCTCGAGGACGCCGGCCAGATACGCGACCAGGTCGTCGACGAAGATCGGTTGACACTCCGTTTCGATCCACTTTGGGGTCACCATCACCGGGAGCCGGTCGGCGAGTTGAGTGATCAACTCGAACCCGGCCGAGCCGTCGCCGACGACGATGGCGGCCCGCAGCGTCGTGAGATCGAACGTCCCGGTTTCGAGGAGGTGTTCGACCTCGCGGCGGGACCGGAGGTGATCCGAGAGCTGGTCGTCGTCGTCGCCCAGTCCGCCGAGGTAGATTACCCGCTCGATCCCGGCCGCGTCGGCCGCATCGACGAACGTCCGCGCCGCGAGGCGGTCCCGCGCCGCGAAGTCGCCCCCCGACCCCATCGAGTGGACGAGATAGAAGGCGGCGTCGATGTCCGGGAGTTCGATCGGTGGGTCGAGGAGGTCGCCCTCGATCAGTTCGACGCCGTCCGGCCCGTCGTAGCGATCCCGGTCCCGTACGAACGCGAGGACATCGTGGCCCCGTTCGAGCAGTGCGGGGAGCAGGTTTCCGCCGACGAACCCCGTCGCCCCAGTCACGAGTACGCGCATACGGCCCGAAACGGCTCGCGGCATCTTAAGTCCGGCCGCCCTGCCGCCGGATCAGGCGGCACGGAAGAAACCGATACCCGGCGAAGGGAATTGTCGACGACCGACCCGAAAAACCCTGTTCGACGTGACATTGAACTCTCGGAACAGGTTCCCATACTATTCTCAAATATAAGTTGAAATCGGACTGATATTTCTTGGGTAAGATTTTAGTGAAACTCGTTCGTACTATCGCTTGGAGGACCATTGGAATGTCCGAAAAACAACCCCCCAGAGAGATCTCCGGCATTGCTCGTCCGGTGACGCCGGACGAACGACGGCCCGTCGACGTATCGGCGCTCACGCGGTATGATCTCCTGTTGGCGGCGATCCCGATCGTGCTGCTCGCGGCGTGGATCGCCGGACAGGTCGTTACGGCACCCGTGTGGGTCGCCCTCGGAATCGGCGCGCTCGTCGTCGTCCCCGCCCTCGTGGACGGACTGTTGTTAAATCCTCCTTCGTGACCCCTCCAGCCGAAAGCCAGACGCCTTTTGCTTCCGCGGTTCGAACCGGACGCATGGCCACGGACCCGTGTGACGGCTGCGGCGAGGACGTCTCGATCGGCGGCGGTATCGCCGACATCTGGTCGAGTGACCCCAAGGGGACGGGGGGAATGACGCTGGAGTTCGACGACGGCAGCGAGTACTTCCTGTGTTTTTCCTGTATCGAGTCGCTCCCGGACGATCCTGTGGCCGACGATGTCGTGACTGACGGATAGGCCGACGCCGATACGGCGGTCCGATATATCCGTACTGCCGGTATCGTGGCCACACATGAAGTAACACAGGCGTTTCGAAGGATTTGGGACACTCGAAAACCCTTTAGCCGATCACGGGACAAACGGGGTGTAATGAGCGACCTCGACGAGGAATATCAACTTGAGTACTTTCACGAGGAGGGCTTCGAACGGAAGGAGTGTCCCTCCTGTGGGGCGCATTTCTGGACGAGAGATCCCGACCGGGAGCTGTGTGGGGAGCCGCCGTGTGCCGAATACGAGTTCATCGACACCCCCGGGTTCGACGAACAGTACAGTCTCGAGGAGATGCGCGAGGCCTTTCTCTCGTTCTTCGAGGAGCACGACCACGAGCGGATCGACCCCTATCCCGTCGCCGCCAACCGGTGGCGCGACGACGTCCTCCTGACGCAGGCGTCGATCTACGACTTTCAGCCGCTCGTCACCTCCGGCGAGACGCCGCCGCCGGCCAACCCGCTGACGGTCTCACAGCCCTGTATCCGGATGCAGGACATCGACAACGTCGGCAAGACCGGGCGGCACACGATGGCCTTCGAGATGATGGCCCACCACGCGTTCAACGCGCGAGAAGACATCGAGGATCCGGGCCAGTACGCCTACGAGGGCGAGGTGTACTGGAAGAACGAGACCGTCAAGTACTGCGATCAGTTGCTCGATTCTCTCGGCGCGGACATCGAGGACGTCACGTACATCGAGGACCCATGGGTCGGCGGTGGGAACGCCGGCCCGGCGATCGAGGTGATCTACCGGGGCCTCGAGCTCGCGACGCTCGTCTTCATGTGCATGGAGCAAGACCCCGACGGCGAGTACGAACTCAAGGACGGGAACACGTACTCGTTTATGGACACCTACATCGTCGACACCGGCTACGGGCTCGAACGGTGGACGTGGATGTCCCAGGGGACTGCAACGGTGTACGAGGCGGTGTACCCGGAAATGATCTCGTTTTTGAAGGACAACGCCGGGATCGAACACAGCGAGGAGGAGTCGGAACTGATCGGGCGGGCGGCCAGACTCTCCGGACAGCTCGACATCGACGACGTCGACGACGTCGAGGCGGCCCGCGGCGACATCGCCGACGCGCTCGGCGTCGACGTCGGGACCCTCCGCGACCTCGTCGAACCGCTCGAGGACATCTACGCCATCGCCGACCACTCCCGGACGCTGGCGTACATGCTCGGGGACGGGATCGTTCCCTCGAACGTCGGCACCGGCTACCTGGCGCGGATGGTGCTTCGACGGACGAAGCGGCTCGCGGACACCGTTGGCGTCGACGCACCCTTGGACGAACTCGTCGACATGCAGGCCGAACGGCTCGGCTACTCGAACCGGGATACGATCCGCGACATCGTTCGCACCGAGGTCGAAAAGTACCGCGAAACCCTAGACCGGGGCGGCAGACAGGTCGAGCGACTCGCCGAGGAGTACGCCGGCCGGGACGAGCCGATCCCCCTCGATGAGGTCGTCGAACTGTACGACAGCCGCGGGATCCAGCCGGATATGGTCGAGGAGATCGCCGCCGAGTACGGGGCTCGCGTCGAAATCCCGGACGATTTCTACTCGCTCGTCGCGGCGCGACACAGCGAAACCGACGGGGCCGACGACGCGGACGACGGGGTAGACGCCGAGCGCGTCGCCGATCTCCCGGAGACGGAGACGCTCTACTACGAGGAGCCGGAACGAACTGAGTTCGAGGCGGTCGTTCTCGACGTTCTCGACGCCGAGGACGGCTACGACGTCGTGTTGGACCAGACGATGTTCTACCCCGAAGGCGGCGGACAGCCGGCGGATACCGGGACGCTCTCGACGGACGACACGGCGGTCGAGGTGACCGACGTACAGGATGTCGGTGGTGTCGTCCTCCACCGGACGGACGGCGACCCCGGCAAGGGGGAGTTCGTCCGCGGTTCCGTCGACGGCACCCGGCGGCGGCGGCTGATGGCCCATCACACGGCGACTCACATCGTCGGCTACGCCGCACGGCAAGTGCTCGGCGACCACGTCAGACAGGCCGGCGCACAGAAGGGCACCGAATCCGCCCGCTTCGACATCCGACACTACGAGCGGATCTCACGGGAGGACGTCAAGCGGATCGAACGCGTCGCGAACGAGGTCGTGACCGACAACGTGGCGGTCAAACAGGAGTGGCCGGACAGACAGGACGCCGAGGAGGAACACGGCTTCGATCTCTATCAGGGCGGGATCCCCCCGGGGGAGAAACTCAGGCTGATCCACGTCGGCGAGGACGTACAGGCCTGCGGCGGAACCCACGTACTCCGGACCGGCGACATCGGGACGATAAAGATCCTCTCGACCGAGCGCGTCCAGGACGGCGTCGAGCGCCTCGTCTTCGCGGCCGGCGACGCCGCCATCGAGGCGACCCAGCGGACCGAAGACGACCTCTACGCGGCGGCAGCGGCGTTCGACGTCTCGCCGCGGGAGGTCCCCGACACCGCGACCCGGTTCTTCCGGGAGTGGAAAGAGCGCGGCAAGCGGATCGAGGAGCTCAAAGAACAGCTCGCCACAGTTCGCGCCCAAGGCGGCAGCGACGGGGGCGAGGAGGTCGACCTCGGCGGGGCAAGCGCCGTCGTCCAGCGCGTCGACGCGGATATGGACGAACTCCGGGCGACGGCGAACGCCCTCGTCGAGGAGGGTTCCGTCGCCGTCCTCGGGAGCGGCCTCGACGGCGCGACGTTCGTCGTTGCGGTTCCGGACGGCGTCGACCTCAACGCCGGCGCGGTCGTGAGCGATCTGGCGGCTCGGGTCGGCGGCGGCGGCGGCGGTCCGGCGGACTTCGCACAGGGCGGTGGCCCCGACGCCGGGGCGCTCGAGGACGCGCTCGCGGCGGCTCCGGACGTGTTGCGGCGGCTCTCGGAAGCCTGACGGCTCGGAAATGAAGCGGCGCGGCCAGTAGGTGTTTATGTCGCGCCGGTGTAATGACGGCAACAATGGTCGTCCCGTTCGTCGGTTCGATAGTGGCGTTCACTATCGCGTTGCTCGTCGGTGGCCTCGCGATCTACGTCAGCGCGAGCGTCGTCGCGGACGTACAGGACTACAGCCACGCCGTCGTGACAGCGGTTCTCGGCGCGATCGGGTGGGCGATCTTCTCGTGGATCCCGCTGGTCGGGACGCTTCTCGCGCTCATCGCCTGGGTGGGCGTGATCAACTGGCGGTACCCGGGCGGGTGGAAGAACGCCGCCATCATCGGCGTCGTCGCCTGGCTGTCTGCGCTCGTCATCCTGTTCGTCGTGAACGCGGTGTTCGGCCTCGGGATCGGCGCGTTCGGCGTGCCGGGAGTCTGAACGCGCGTCCGTCCGTCGGTAACCCGCCATTGCGTCTTGCAATGATTGTATACGCCCCGTTAGACACCGCGTAGATAAGACGCTCCATCCAGTGTGTTGGCGCATGTCTGACGAAACGGACGGGAAACCGTTTGACGAGATGTTGGACGCACTGGGTGCCCCTCGGCGTCGGCAGGTGCTCGTCGAACTGCTGGAGCGCGATCGACAGGGCGGTCCGGCCGCCGTCAATATCGACGACGGGTGGGAGGATACGGATGCGCAAGTCAGCATGAATCACGTCCATCTGCCGAAACTGGCCGAGTACGAACTCGTCGACTGGGACGAGGGATCCAACGAGGTACGGACGGGTCGGCAGTTCGACGAGATACGGCCGCTGCTCGAACTGCTTTATGACCACGAGGACGAACTCCCCGACGCGTGGTTGCAACACGCTGACGACGACGATAGAGACCCGGGGTGAGCGAGCGACGCGAGGCGGATCGGCGCCACGGACCGTCCGAGTGAGGGGAACCGGACGACCGGGGTGTTTATTTTTCCCGGGCGGCCACGTCCGGGCGTGTATTTGTTGGAACTGGCGGGCGACGACGACGCCTTTGCGGTTCGGGAGGCCGAGAGCCGGTG
>CAZOFL010000045.1:9740-16977 GCA_964579035.1 uncultured Natronomonas sp.
TGGAACTGGCGGGCGACGACGACGCCTTTGCGGTTCGGGAGGCCGAGAGCCGGTGTTCGGCCGTCGAGCGCGTCGCCCCCGGCGTCGCGACCGCACGCGGTGTCGATGCGCCCGAGGCGCTCGCCTACACCCGCCGGATCTGCCGGCTGGTCGGGACCTGCGACCCGAGCGTCGACGCGGCCGTCGCGGTGGCGACCGCGGCCGACGCCGACCGGGCCGGAACCGTCGCCGTCCGGGCCCGCGACGTCCGGGGGCTGGCCGGCGTCGACACCCAGCGGGCCGAACGGCGGCTGGGACGCGTGCTCGTCGAGCGCGGCTTCGACGTCGACCTCGACGATCCCGACCACACGCTCGTCGCGCTGTTTTCGGCGGGTTTCGCGGGGCTCGGATGGCTCGAAACCGAGACCGTCCGGGACTTCTCGGCCCGGAAGCCGACCGACAAACCTTTTTTTCAACCGGGGAGCATGGCACCGATGGACGCCCGCGCGCTCTCGAACATCGCGGGGGCCGCCCCCGGAAGGACGATCCTCGATCCGATGTGCGGCACCGGCGGCATCCTCGTCGAGGCCGCACTCGCTGGCGCGGGCGTCATCGGCGTTGATGCACAGGCTAAGATGGCCCGTGGCGCGCGCGAAAACCTCGCGGCGTATCTCGACGGCGGCGACGTGCTTCGAGGCGATGCGACACGGCTCCCGCTCGCCGAGGACGCCGTCGACGGCGCGGTGTTCGACGCCCCCTACGGCCGCCAATCGAAGATCGCGGGCGGGACGCTTTCGGATCTCGTCGGCGGGACGCTCGCCGAGGTTCGACGCGTCGCCGACCGGGCGGTCGTCGTGGGTGATCGCCCGTGGGTCGACGCCGCCGAGGCCGCCGGCTGGACCGTCACGGATCGGTTCGACCGTCGGGTCCACGCCTCCCTGACCCGATACGTCCACGTCCTGGCGTAGCCGCCCGGGCCCGCGAGCGAAGCCGCGCCCTTTTGAACGCGCTCGTCGTACTGCGACCGTGCACCTCCTCGCGACGACGAACGGCGGGCTGGAGTCGGTTGCGGCCGACGAGCTACGCGACCTCGTCGGGGCCGACGCGTCGACCCACCACCGGGGGGTCGTCGAGTTCGACGGAAGCGAGGCGGACGTGTACGAACTCCACTATCGCGCGCGGAGCCTCCATCGGGTCATGGCCGTCCTCGCCGAGGGCGTCGTCGACGAACTCGGGGACGTGTACGCGGTGACCGAGCGAGCGCCGGTCGCGGCCGCCCTCCCCGATGCGGACTTCGGCGTCGTCGGCACCCGCCACGGGACCCACGAGTTTACGAGCGTCGACGTGGCCGAGCGGGTCGGCCAGGCGGTGATCGACGGCTACCGCGAGGCGACGGGGACGCGGCTGCCCGTCGACCTCGACGACCCCTCGGTTCGACTGGAGGCGTACCTCTACGACGATCGGTTCACGCTGGCGGTGGATCTGACGGGCGAGTCGATGCACAAACGGCCCTACCGGGTCTGCGAGCACGACGCCCCGGTCCGGGGGACGCTCGCGTACTCGATGCTCCGGATCGCGGAGTGGAGCCACGAACAGCGGCTGGTCGACCCAATGGCGGGATCGGCGACGATCCCGACGGAGGCCGCCCTGGCCGCGCGCGGCTCGATCCCCCGCCCGGATCTCGAGCCGAACTTCGGGATCCTTCCGGGGTACGATATCGAGGCGTTCCGCCGACTGCGTGAGGAGCACACCGAGCGAACGCCGTCGCTCGACATCGAGGCCCGCGAGCAACGCGGCCGATGGCGTCGCTGTGCGCGGATCAACCGCGAGGCGGCCGGCCTCGAGGACGCCTTCGCGGTCGTCGACGCGGACGCCCGCGGGGCGGCGATCGACGCCGACTGCGTCGTGACGAACCTCCCGTTCGGCGTCCGGACCCGCGAGGACATCGGGGAACTGTACGCCGCCTTCGTCGACCGGCTCCGGGCGGGGTCGGTCGGCCGCCTCGTCGCGCTGACGACGGCGCCGGATCTGCTCCCGCTCGATCCGACCGACCGCTACGACATTCCGTACGGCCGTCTCGACGCCGCCATCGTCGTCTGGGAACCGTGAGCCCCCGGCGCCGGTTTTTCAGTCTCGCGGTTGCCCCGTGCCGTTCCGGTACCTTTATCAACAATCATGATGTATGGATGGACACATGCGAGAACACACCCGCCGATCCGGTTCGTTGCTCGCTCTCGGGGTACGCGTAGCCTGACTTCTCTTGTCCGTACCGACGCCAACCACCCCGACTCCGACCCAGACTCAAAATGAGCACGAACCCGCAGACGACGACCGAACCGCGCCCGAGCACCACCACGACCGAAATCGCCACCCGCCGCGGCTCCGACCCGTGGGCCGCCCCCGACGAGACGCCGGAACGCCCCTCAGCCCGGACCCAACGGCAATTCGAGCCGACGGCCCGCGACCGGCTCAAGAATCTCGTGGACGGCGAGAACGCTTACTGCGAGTAGCGACACCGGCTACGAAAACCCGATTCTGACCGCGTCGCCGGCGGCGAGTCCGAACGCGTCGTCGCCACGCCCCCGGTTGACGGCGAGTTCGACGTTGCCGTGGCTGCCGACCGTCACGACGCGTTCGTCCGCCTCGGCGTGTGCGTACGATCGGACCACCGGCGTCGGTTCGCCGTCGATTCGGACCACGCTCCGGTTTCCGAGGGTGTCGCCGGGGACGTTGGTGATGACGTTGCCGAAGTCGTCGACGACGAGTACTTCCCCGACTACGCCGTCCTCGGTGAGCTCCGGTTCGGCGAGTTCGAGGTCGACGACCCCGTCCGCGGGCGAGAGTTCCTCGAGTTCGGGGAGCCGGTCGATCCCGGTCTCGTGGACCGTCGCGGCTCCCGGGGCGAACACGTCCCGGCCGTGAAACGTCGAACTCCGCGGGTCGTCGGCCTCGAGTTCGTAGGCGTCGATGTCGGCCCTGACTTCGCCACCACCGTCCGCGAGCGCGCGAGCGGGCGGGAGCAACACGCCGTTGTCGGGGCCGACGAGAACGTGGTCGCCGGCGCGAACCACGAGGGCGGCGCGGTCGGTGCCGACACCCGGATCGACGACGACGAGATGCACCGCCGGGGGAAACTCGGGGAGGACCTTCGCGAGCCAGAAGGCGGCCGCCCGGACGTTCTGGCGGGGAAACTCGTGGCCGACGTCGACGAGGCGTGCGTCACAGCGTCGGAGTATCGCCCCTTTCATCGCGGCGGGGTACGGCGAGCCGAAGTCCGAGGAAAGCGTGATCATGCAAACTCACCCATCGGCGGGATCGCCGCCACCGTCGACGCCGTTTGCGTCGGTTTCAGTTATTTGTTGGATCCGTTCGACGCCGTCGATCTCGTCTATGACCCCGGCGACGGCCGGGGGGACGAGCGACTTCCAGTCGCCGTCGGCCGCCATCCGCTCGCGGACTTCCGTACCCTCGAACTCCTCGCGGTGGAACATCGGCGACTGTCTGACCTCGATGTCTGCCTCCTCGAACAGCCGAACGACGAGCGGGTTGTTCGAGTATGCGACCTCGAACCGCGGGCTCATCGACTGGACGTGGCTGACCCACACCGAGTTGCGGTTGAGGTCCTCGATCGGAACCGCGTAGGTCGTCATATCGAACTCCGCGAGCGCCTTCGTTATCATCATGATCCGCTCGCCGGCGGTGAAGGGGTTCCGGACGGTGTGGGATTTGTCGGCGCTGCCGATCCCGACGACGAGTTCGTCGACGTTCTCGCGAATCCGGTCGATCATCGCGTGGTGGCCTTCGTGAAACGGCTGGAACCGTCCGATGTAGAACCCACGCGTCATACTCCATCGGTGGGAGGGGGAATCTGATAAAGCCGACGGGTCGCGCTCGACGGCGCGGTTTGGACGGTTGATACGGTCTCCCTCTTGCGATTCCGTTCCGAGGCAGCGTGTGACTCGGGGAGAAAGTATATCAGTCGATAACCCCTCTATAACGGTAGCAGAAACGTTTCTATGAGCAACGAAAAGGAAGCAAATGAGACGCCCGACGCGGACGAACGCGGGGTGTCACAGGAGGAACCGGCCAAGACCCCCGGTGGGTCCGATCCCGACGACGGTGGGCCCGAGCACGAAACCGGCCGCGATGGGGCGACCGACCCGGAGGAACCGTATCCGGGGCCGTCCGACCCCTCCGACGAGCGGCGCTCGAGCGATCGGCTCGACGAGGACGAGGACCTCCTTGACGGCTCCGACCTCGGCAGCGAAGTCCACGTCGACAGCGAGGTCGAGATCGACGAGGACGAGGAAGACGGCCTCCTCGGCGGCCTCCAGATCGACTCGAGCGCCGACATCAAGGTCCCGGATCGGCTCGTCGATCAGGTCATCGGCCAGGATCACGCCCGCGATATCATCCTGAAAGCGGCCAAACAGCGCCGCCACGTGATGATGATCGGCTCGCCCGGCACGGGCAAATCGATGCTCGCGAAGGCGATGAGCCAGCTCCTCCCGAAGGAGGAACTGCAGGATGTGTTGGTGTATCACAACCCCGACGACGGCAACGAGCCGAAAGTCCGCACGGTGCCGGCCGGCAAGGGCGAACAAATAGTCGACGCCCACAAGGAGGAGGCCCGCAAGCGCAACCAGATGCGGAGCTTCCTGATGTGGATCATCATCGCAGTCGTCTTCGGCTACGCGATCCTCATCGCACAGGCGCTCCTTTTGGGTATCATCGCCGCAGGTATCATCTACCTCGCGTTCAAGTACATGAGCCGCGGTTCGGACGCGATGGTTCCGAACCTGCTCGTCAACAACGCCGACCAGCAGGTCGCGCCGTTCGAGGACGCGACGGGCGCCCACGCCGGTGCGCTGCTGGGCGACGTCCGACACGACCCCTTCCAGTCCGGCGGCATGGAGACGCCAAGCCACGACCGGGTCGAGGCGGGCGCGATCCACAAAGCCAACAAGGGCGTGCTGTTCGTCGATGAGATCAACACCCTCGACATCCGCTCCCAACAGAAGCTGATGACCGCGATCCAGGAGGGCGAGTTCGCAATCACCGGCCAAAGCGAGCGCTCCTCGGGTGCGATGGTCCAGACCGAACCCGTTCCGACCGACTTCGTCATGGTCGCCGCGGGGAACCTCGATGCGATGGAGAACATGCACCCGGCGCTTCGCTCCCGGATCAAGGGGTACGGTTACGAGGTGTATATGGACGACACCATCGAGGACTCCCCGGAGATGCGCCGCAAGTACGCCCGTTTCGTCGCCCAAGAGGTCGAAAACGACGGCCGCCTGCCGCCTTTTACCGACGAGGCGATCGAGGAACTCATCCTCGAGGCCCGTCGCCGCGCCGGCCGGAAGGGACACCTGACGCTGGAGTTCCGGAACCTCGGCGGGCTCGTCCGCGTGTCGGGCGACATCGCCCGCGCCGAGAACCGCGATTACACGGGCCGCGACGACGTCCTGCAGGCGAAAGCGCGATCGCGCTCGATCGAACAACAGCTCGCCGACGACTACATCGAACGCCGCAAGGATTACGAACTCACGGTCAACCAAGGCGACGTGGTCGGCCGCGTCAACGGGCTCGCCGTTATGGGCGAGGACAGCGGGATCGTCCTCCCCGTCATGGCCGAGGTCACGCCCACCCAGGGCGGCGGCAAGGTGATCGCGACGGGCCAGCTGAAGGAGATGGCGATGGAGGCCGTCGACAACGTCTCCGCGATCATCAAGAAGTTCTCCGACGAGGACATCTCGGAGAAGGACGTCCACATCCAGTTCGTCCAGGCCGGCGAGGGCGGCGTCGACGGCGACTCCGCCTCGATCACGGTCGCGACCGCGGTCATCTCGGCGATCGAGGACGTGCCGATCAGACAGAACCTCGCGATGACCGGCTCGCTTTCGGTCCGCGGTGACGTGTTGCCCGTCGGGGGCGTGACCCACAAGATCGAGGCGGCCGCAAAGTCCGGCCTCGATACGGTCATCATCCCGAAGGCGAACGAACAGGACGTGATGATCGAAGACGAGTACAAGGATCAGATCGAGATCATCCCCGTCTCGCACATCTCGGTGGTGCTCGACGTCGCCCTCGCGGGCGAGCCCGCGAAGGACTCGCTCATCGACCGGCTCAAGAACATCACCGGCTCCGCCTTGGAACAGCGCGAGGTTGGCGGGGCGAAGAGCCCGAGCCCCCAGTAAGGCGTGACCCGGTGGGCCGTCTTCGCGGCGCTCACCCTGTTTCTTCTCGCGTTCGTCCTGTTTTCGGCCCGTCGCTCCCAGGGGCTCGTTTCCGAACTCACAGCCGAGCCGGCGCCTGACGCCCCGGCCGTTCGGGACGGAGCCGGCCACCTCGATGCGGTCGGCGGGTACGGACGTGCCCCAACGGCACCGACGGGACCACAGCTCTCCTCGATGGCGCTGCTTGCGAACGTCGGCGTCTCCCACGCGCTTTTTGCGGCCGTCCTCCTCGCCGGTATCTGGCTGGCCGACGTACCGATCGACGCCCTCGGCGTCGGGGCCGGCGTGACGGGGATGGAGGCTGTCGGGGTCGGGATCGCCGTGGGACTCGTCATCGCCGCCGTCAACACGCTTCTCGGCGGCGTTCTCGACGGCGACCCGAGCGCGAAGCTTCGGGAACTCCTCACGCCCGACTCCCCCGTCGGTTGGGTCGTCCTGTTCGTGGTCGTTCTGCCGATCATCGCCGGCTTCGAGGAGTTGCTGTTTCGGGCCGTGTTGATCGGGGCGTTCTCGGCGGGCTTCGAGCTCTCGCCGTGGCTCCTCGCGGTCGCCTCCTCGGTCGCCTTCGCCGCCGGCCACGGGGCACAGGGGCGGCTCGGAATCGCCGCGACCGGGGTGTTGGGCTTCGTTCTCGCTGCGGTCTTCGTGGCGACCGAGAGCCTGCTCGTGGTCGTCGTCGCACACTATATCATAAACGCCGTCGAGTTCGGCCTCGGCGGGATCGGGTACGAACCGTTCGAGCGGTGAAATCGGGGGCGGAGGGGTCCGGCCGGGGGGCCTCCGGTCCCGTCCCGGCGGCTATCCGCTTTCGGGATCGGCTTCGAGTTCAGCATCGAGCAGCCCGTAAAACGACGGTGCGCCCCCCTCCGCGGCCGGGCGGAACTCGTCGGGGATCGCCCGGGCGTTCGTGTAGAACTCCGACTCGGTTTCGGGGCTCAGAAGCCGGCCGTCGCCGAGCTGGAGCATAGCCGGTGCGGTCGAGGCCTTGCCCCACTGCTCCCGTTCGACCCAGTCGGGACCGA
>CAZOFL010000046.1:0-16609 GCA_964579035.1 uncultured Natronomonas sp.
ACGATTATATCCGGATCGAACGTCTCCGCGTGGTCTCTAAGCCCCTCGTAGTCGATGTAGCCGGTGTCGGCGTCGACCTCGTACTGTTCGACCTCGTAGGACTTCCCGGCGAAGTTCGCCGGGTGGCCGTGTGAGAGGTGGCCGCCGTGTTCGAGTTCCAACGAGAGGATCTTGTCGCCGGGCTCGAGCATGGCGAGATACACGCCCATGTTCGCCTGGGTACCCGAGTGCGGCTGGACGTTGATATGCTCGGCCCCCCACAGTTCCTTGGCGCGTTCGATCGCCAGTTCCTCGACGGTGTCCGCGTGCGCACACCCGGCGTAGTAGCGTTCGCCGGGGTACCCCTCGGCGTATTTGTTCGTCAACTCCGAACTCTGGGCCTCAAGGACGGCCTCGGAGACGTGGTTCTCGCTCGCGATCATCGCCAGCGTGTCCTCCTGTCGTTCGATTTCGGCCTCGAGCGCGTTTGCGACATCGGGATCGGTCCCGCGGACCTGATCGTAGCTCATGTACCTGAACGTGAGGAGCGCCGGGACAAGAAGCTACCCGTTCGCCGCAAACCCCGCCGGTGGATCTCCCGGGCACGAAACCCCCTCGAAAACGGTTCTCAGCCGTACAAAAGTTAAATATCTGCCGAGGTATACGTGCAATCAAGCCGATGAACCCAACAGTCATGGAGCGAACCGTCGCGGACGTGCTCGGGAAAACCCTCGACGCGGCGGACGACGGGTCGTTCGTCGTCGCTCCGGACGTGGAGACGATCACGGGACTCGTCGAATCACTCGACGGGGACGGGAACTCGCCACGGATCCGGCTCCTTGCGGACACGGGCACGCTGAAAACGGCGATGGATGAGTTCCTCATCGCGGGACGGGCGGCGAACCTCGTTGATTCGGAGCGCCTCGATATCAGGCAGTACGATGGCGGCGCGAACGCGCTGGTTGTCACGGGATCGTCCGTCGTCGCCGTCGTCCGTGGCGACGGTCGAGTCGCCGGTTTAACGACCGACGACGGCGCCTTCGTCGAGGAGACGAACGGCCGTCTCTCGACTGTGTGGGCGGGCGCCGAACCGTACAAGCTTCGAACGCCGCCACTGAGCCGCGTCAGGTCGACGCTGGAATCCGAGCTCGGGCCGTCGACGGCCGAGGCGTTCGATAGTGTGTTTGCCGCCGTTGAGGCGACCGGCGGCGGTCTCGACGAAGTCACTGTCTCGCTGCTCGTTGCGGCAAAGCGAGAAGAGCTGCTGTACGACCTCTCGAAGTGGGGCGAGGACGTCGGGATCGCGTCGAAGGCGACGTTCTCGCGGACGAAAACCAGGCTCGAAAATGAGGGGCTGATCGAGACAAAAAAGGTCCCGATCGACGTGGGGCGCCCGCGGCTCAGACTGAAACTCGCCGAGGGACGCCTCGAGACCGACGACGACGGGGAGTTCGTTCGCGTCGCCCGATCGATGCTCGAATCCTGAGCCGGGCCCTCGGTCCCGGCTGGAACCTCCGGGCTCCCGCGGCTTTTATCGCGCTCCGCCCGGAGTGGACTCATATGAACGTCGGAACCCGTTTCGAGTCGATGGTCGGTGAACGATCGTGACGGCAGTTGGGCTGCTCGGCGACGGGCCTGCGGTCGAAGCGATCCGTGCGTCGTTGGGCGATACCACCGCCGATGCCGCCGTGATCGATCCACCCGGAATCGGCGGTGTCGACATAGCTGCCGCCGTCGGACCGGTCGGGGCAAAAGTGTTCGAACGGGCGAACCGAACCGCCGGCGGGAGCGGGACCCCCCTCGTCTGCGTCGAGTTGGGCGGCGTCGGCGGCGCGGCGGTGGACGGCGTCGACGCCGCCGTCTCGGGGTACGCCCCGGGAACCGCGTGCTACGACTGCCTCCGTGACCGCGTCGCCGCCGGCACCCCCGAGACGGACGAGGGGAGTTACGGGGCGTCGACGGCTCGGTTCGGGGGCGCCCTCGCCGGCCGCGAACTCGCGGAACTCGTCGGCGGACGCCAGTCGGTCCTCGTCGGCGGTGTCGTCGAACTCCCACACGCACAACGGCGGATCCTTCCGGTGCCCGGCTGTGGGTGCGGCGTCACCGGGACGGACGAGCTCCGGCGGCACGACGAGGACCGGCCCCTCGAGGAATCGATCGCGATGGCCGAGGTCGCCTTCGACGATCGGATCGGCCCGATCTCGGCCGTCGGCGAGGCCGAATCGTTCCCCGTCCCCTACTACCTCGCGACGCTCGCCGACACGCCGTTTTCGGATGCGGACGCGCCCGACCACGCCGCCGGAGTCGGGATCGACTGGGATCCGGCGTTCATGAAAGCGCTCGGCGAGGCCCTCGAACGCTACAGCGCGGCGATCTACCGGGACGCCGAGTTCGCGACCGATCCGGAAAACCCGATCCGCGCCGGTCGGTTCGTCAGCCCCGATCCGGCGGATGCCGGGCCGGTTTCACGCTGGCACGAGGGCGAACACCTCGCGACCGGCGAAAGCGTTCAGTTGCCGGCGGAACTGGTCGTCTTCCCGCCGCCCGAGCGGACGATCCGCCCGGCGATCACGACGGGGCTCGGGTTCGGCAACGGCGGCGTCGATTCGATCTGCTCGGGGCTTTACGAAGTCATAGAGCGCGACGCCGCGATGCTGGCGTGGTACTCCACGTACGAGCCGATGGGGCTCGCGGTCGACGACGAGCGGTATCGGACCCTCGAAAACAGGGCGAAAAGCGAGGGGCTGGAGACGACTGCGCTGGTGTGCACACAGGATATCGACGTGCCGGTCGTCGCGGTCTGCGTCCACCGTGAGGGCGGGTGGCCCCGGTTTGCCGCCGGATCGGCCGCCGACCTCGATCCGAACGCCGCCGCCCGGGGCGCACTGGAGGAGGCGTTGCAGAACTGGCTCGAGCTCCGTCGGATGGGCAGCGGGCAGGCGAAATCGGAGGGCGGGGCGATCGGGACTCACGCGGCGTTCCCCGACGCCGCCCGCGAATTCGTCGATCCCGAAACGACGGTCCCAGCCGGCGAAATCGGACCGTCGGATCCGCCGGAGGGGCGGCCCGAACTCGACCAACTCGTCGGACGGGTTCGGGAGGCGGATCTCGATCCCTACGCGGCCCGCCTGACGCCGCGGGACATCGAATCGATGGGGTTCGAGGCGGTTCGAGTGTTGATCCCGTCGGCACAGCCACTTTTCACCGGCGATCCATACTTCGGGGAGCGCGCCCGGACCGTCCCCAAGTCACTCGGCTTCGAGGCGGATCACGACCGAACGTACCATCCGTTCCCGTGATCGACACGGGGGAACCGATCCGATCCGCAGTGGGGAACGCTTTTTCCGCCGCCCGCTGAGGAGCCAATATGCACGCGGTGTTGTTACAGGCCGAAACGCCGGATTCGGAGCCGACCCCGTCGTTTCGCGACGGTGCCGGACTCGCCCCACCGGAGTGGTTCCCGGAGTACGTTCCGGTGTTCCTCTATCGCGTCGTCCTCGCCGTCGCCCTCGTCGTCTTCGCGTACTACCTCTCACAGCTCGCCCGGCAGGTGCTGGGTCGACGGATCGCCCGACGGTTCAAGCGTCCCTCGGTGAGCCGGACGATCCTCCGGAGCATGCAGATCCTCATCCTGTTGGGCGCGGTGTTGACGGCGTTGAGCTTCTTCGGCCTCGGGTTCGGGAACATCGCGCTCTCGGTCGGTGTCTTTTCGGCGGTCGTGGGCATCATCCTCGCGCCGATCATCGGGAACGTCATAAGCGGCGTGTTCATCCTCTCCGAACAGCCGTACGAGATCGGCGACATGATCGAACTCGAGGACACGGACACGAAGGGGTTCGTCGAGGACATCACACTCATCTACACGAAAATTTTCACGCTCGATAACACGTTCATCGTCCTCCCGAACGGCACGATGCGAGAGCGCGACGTCATCAACTACTCCGCCGAGGACACCCGTATCCGCATGACGCTCGACGTTGGCGTGACCTACGAAAGCGAGATCTCCGTCGCTCGTGAGCAGATGGAGGCCGCGGCGCGATCCGTCGACGCCGTGATCAAAGGTGGCCCGGACATCCGGGTCGGTAGCGCGCGGTACCCGGCTGCACCGACCTGTTATATCCGCGAGTTCGGCGACAGCGAAGTGCTGCTCCGGCTCCGGTACTGGGCGAGCGAGC
This sequence comes from uncultured Natronomonas sp., assembly GCA_964579035.1. GTDB lineage: Archaea > Halobacteriota > Halobacteria > Halobacteriales > Haloarculaceae > Natronomonas. The sequence goes on from CAZOFL010000046.1 coordinate 4,155, forward strand.
CGTACAAACAGACGACGGTACGGTCGAACGTGTTGACCGCGGTCTGGAGCCGGTTCGACGAACACGACATCGAGATCCCGTACCCCCACTCACACATGGTGTTCGACGACACGAGCGGTGAGCTACAGGTCTCGATGCGGCAGGAAGAGGTCGGGGCGGCGCCGCGTTCCGGGGGAGCGACGACCCGGGCAGCGGAGGGGAAGGGGACGGTCGCCGACGGCACGGTTGAGCCGGACGTCAAAACCCCTCCCGACGGGGACGGAACGGACGGCGAGTCGAGGTCGTAAGTCCCCGGACGCCTACGGGGACGCAGTGATGACTTCGCAGTCGAGTTCGCGCCGGAGGAACCCCTCGATGTCGGGGTCGTCTATCAACCGCCGAACCATCCGTCGCCATCGGCCGGCCTGCTTTTCGCCGATGACGACGTAGTCGGCGTTCCCGGCTGCGACCTCGTCGAGGATCGTCTCCTCGACCAGAAACCCCGGACGGACGACGTATCGGGCGCGATCGAGGCGGCCGAACACCGCCTCGACGGCGTTTTTCAGTTCGGCTCTCGTCACCTTCTCGTCGTCCTGATACAGGTTGACGTGCAACACGGTGAGGTCCGCTTCGTGTTCCGTTGCGACCTCGATCGCCCGCGAAAGCGTCGCCCGCGAGTGCCGCGAGAGTGGGTATCGAACGGGTACAACGACGAGCGTCATTGTGGGGAGAAACACGCCCCCCTGCCTGAAACTTCCGATCGATCGGTCACCGCCGAAGGATGTCAGGCGCCGTTTCTGGTGATCCGCCCCTCGACGACCGGGGCGATTCCGACCGCGTCGGCGTACTCGATGAGGATTTCGTACTGTGTATCGAGGCGCTCGATCGCGTGCCGTTCGGTGAGCGTCGGGAACTCGCCCTCGGTGTGAAGCAGGAACTCCGAGGCGGCGAGGCGGTAGGTGGCCGATTCGGCGATCGGCGACCCGTCGACGCTCGCCTCGCCCAATCGGTCGTCCTCGTGATCGTACGCCAACCGCGCGCCGGAGACGTGAGCGTGCCACCAGTCGGACTCGCCGAACCCGGGCGTGTCCGCCGCTTCGGCGAACACGGATTCGAGTTCCCGGCCCGTGAGTTCGGCGACGACGAGCGGTTCGTCGAAGGGGACAAGCCCCACGAGGTCGGCGGCGGTGATCGTCCCGGAGAGTGGCGGCCCGGTCCGGATCCCCCCGCTGTTTTGGAGTCCGACGACGGCGGGTTCCGGGCCGACGGCGCGTTCGGCCGCCCAGCGGTAGGCGTCGGCGACGAAGTTCCCGACGCGGCTCTCGCCCCGAAACGCCGCCGCGTCGGTTCGTTCGATGGGCTCGGAAACCCGGCCGACGACGCTGTCGAGTCCGGTTTCGGAGAGTCGATCCCGGTATCGGGCCGCCAGATCCGTATCGAGCGGCCCCTCGGAGACATCGTGGCGGAGGACCCCTCGGGTCGTGAGATCGATCTCCAACAGCGTCTCGCCGCCGCTGCCCGGACGGGTGAGAACCGTGTCGGCGACCCGCTCGACGCGCTCGGAGTGGACGTGCCCGCCGAGCACGACGTCGATGTCACAGGCGACCGCGAGGCGTTCGTCAAGGCGACCGAGATGGGACAGTGCGACGACGTGATCGACCCCCCGGGCGCGGAGGGCATCGACCGCATCGGTGGCCGCCGGGATCGGGTCGAGGAACTCGATTTTTTCCCCCTCCTCGCCGGCGGACGGCGTGGTCGGATCCGTGAGGCCGAAGAAGCCGACCGAGTCCCCGTCCAGGCGGGCGATCCACCACGGGTCGACGTCGGCGAACGGCGACCCCCCTCGCCGGACGTTCGCCGAGAGCCACCGCTGTGGCGACCGTGCGACGACATTCTCGGTCCGGTCGGGACCGAAATCGAAATCGTGGTTGCCGAACGTCTCGACGGTCGGCGAGGCGACCTCGAAAAACTCGAGGGCGATCGACCCCTCCGAGACGAGCGGGAGCACGCCGGGGGCGACGTTGTCGCCGGTTCCGCAAACGAGCGTCCGGTCGTCCCGGATCGAATCGATCGTCCCGGCGAGGCGTCCGATCAACTCCGGATCGTCGTGGGCGTTCTCGATGTCCGAGTAGTGCAGCAACCGCACGTCCGGACGTTCGGCCCTGACGGTCAAAACCGTATCGTCACGTTCGCGACCGTCCTCCCTCGCGGGCTGTCACGGTCGAGGCCACCTCGTCCGGACCGTGAGTGTTTTGCCCGACGACGAAAAGTAGCGATATGGACGAACGAGTCGGTCCCAACGGGGCGTCGCTGTATCTCTCCTCGGCGGCCGAAAAAGGTAATAAAGGCCCGTTCAGGATCGTCTACGCCGATCCGGACGGCGAACGCCGCTGGGGATTCTTTTGTACGAACTGTGAGTCCTTCGACAACGCGGTCGATTCGATGGGGCGTATCCAGTGTAACCGCTGTTCGAACTTCCACAAAGCCGAGGAGTGGGACGCGGCTCACGAGTGAGCCATCGAGACCGCGATCGCTCGGACACCGGATCGCCGGAATCGATCCGGAAATGGAAGGCTTATATTTCGATCGACCGGGGCTGTGGGTATGTATCCGCGTCATCCGAACCGTCTCGACGACGAGGCTGTACCCGCCGTCGTGTCCGGGCGAGACGATTGCTCGCAGATCAGCGCGTTCATCGCGCCGAGCACACCGGAGGCTGTTGGGCCGGATGAAAATTGAGACGCGACGAACGCGGCTCGTCGCGCTTTTGTCGGCCGCAGTCGTGTTCCTGTTCGCCCGTATCCTCGTCGACGAGGTCGGCGCGCCGGCGATCCTCGATCGGGCGTTGTATCTGCTCGCGCTCGCGTGTCTGTTCGGCTGTCTCGTCGTCATCGTACAAGCCCGACAGGGGGACTGATCGCTCGCCGATACGCCGGAATACATATCACACAGACACCCGAAGGCCCGCGTAGAGAATGGCCGATGGAGATGACCAACCGACGGTCCTCGTCGTCGAGGACGAGCGTGCACTCATCGAGTTGTACGTCCGGTGGCTAGAGGACGGATACACAGTGTTGACTGCCACGGGCGGTGAGGAAGCGCTCAAACAGTACGACGGCGAGGTCGACGTCGTGTTGCTCGACCGGTTGATGCCGGGGATGAGCGGGGACGAGGTTCTACAGGAGATACGGAGCGTCGGGTCGGACGCCAAAGTCGCGATGGTGACGGCCGTCGAGCCCGACTTCGACGTCATCAGCATGGGGTTCGACGATTATCTGACAAAGCCCGTCGAACGCGGTGAACTTCTCGAGACGGTCGATCGGCTGCTGTCGAGAACGCAGTTCGACGAGATCGAACAGGAACTGTACGCGCTCTCCTCGAAACAGGCGGCGCTGCGGGCGTCAAAACCGAAAGAGGAACTCGAGGGAAACGATGAGTTCGGCGAACTGCAGGATCGGATCGACGAACTGCGGGCCGAACTCGACTCCACGATGCCCGAAATGGACGACAACGAGTTCGTCGCGATGGTTCGGGACATAGAGGCCGACGGTGACAACGGGGAGATCCCCGACATGGAGGGGGACGATCGGTGAGTTACTCGGTCGATGGCTTCGGTGACGCATCGTCGTTCGACGACGGTGTGAGTCTGCTCGTGACCGGACCGACGCCGAAGACCGACGAGGGGCTACTCGACGTCGTGACACCCAAAGACGGCGAACGGGCGATCGTGATCAGCATGAACACCGGGGCCGAAACCATCGTTCGAGAGCTCGGGCGGCGTGGAGCCGACCGCGAGCAACTCGGCATCATCGACTGTACGAACGCCGACAGCAGCGTCGAGGGCGTTCCGGTCCGAAACCTGAACTCCCCCGGCGACCTGACCGGGATCAGCCTCGAGTTCGCCAAACTCCTCGGTCGGGACGGCGACGAGGAGACCGTCCGGGCCCGGGTCGGAGTCGCATCGGTCTCGACGGCGCTCATGTACACCGAACTCCGGACGATGTTTCGGTTTTTACACGTGTTCACCGCCCGGATCAGGTCGGGCGGGATGTTCGGTGCGTTCTCGCTCGATCCGACGATGCACGAGGAGAAAGCCCACAATACGATCCGAGCGGTCTTCGATTGCCAGGCGGAGATGAACGAGGACGGCGCTTCGCTGTCCGGAACCGGATTCGAGTAGGGCTTTCGGGTTACATTTCGATCCGTTCGACCAGATCGTCACCCCTGTGGCTGTTTATCGCGACGATCCGGACGTGCTCGTCGAGACCCGATCCCCGGAGTTTGTGTTTCAGCAGTTCGTCGACCTGATAGACGCCGGCCGCGTCGGTCATCTCTATCTCGACGAGGACGGGGCTGTTTTCGCCGGGCTGCAACGACACGTTTCGGATCGCCCTGCTCGATAGCGTGTTGATCCCGCGGCCCCCTTCCTCGTAGGGGATTCGCGATCGCCCACGCTCCATATCGAGGGCGTCAGCGACGCGGACGACTCCGGCTTCGAGCGTCAGCGGTGTTTCCTCGGTGTGGTGACAGAGTATCGCGTGCAACACCTCGCCCTTGATGCGAACCGTCGAACCGATGTCGTAGCGGCCGGATTCCTCGAGAAGCCGATCGAGGATGTCGGCCGCGAGCGGGATGGAGTAGTACGGGTGGTCGTGGCGGTGGACGACGTGGCCGATATCGTGAAGTGTAGCCGCGAGCGCGACGATGATGGCTTCGTCGGCCTCGTCGAGGCCCTGCCCGAGTGCGCCGTTGAACTCGACGCCGCCGGTCTTCAGCAGATCGTACAGCCGAAGGGCGGCGTTTCGGACGATCTCTACGTGTTTCGTGCCATGATCGTTGTACCCCATCCGAGAGACCGGGTTGACGTTTTGTGCCTCGAGGTACGCGAGCACCTCCTCGTCGGTTCGGAGCCGTTCGAGGAGTTGGTTAACCGGTTCGTCCGGAAAGGCGTGGTCGGCGTCGGGGTCGTATCGACGGCCGTTTTCGTCGTCCATATCCCTCATGCCGCTACGGACGGGTGCGGGTCAAAAAAAGTATCCGACGCGTTATGCGTCGCCGGCTGCGGCTTCGACATCGTCGTAATCCGGTTCGAGGCCCGGATCGTCGGAAACCCACGCGTAGGTGATCGTCCCGTCGGCGTCGACGACGAACACGGAGCGTTTGGCGACGCCGGAGATGCCGAGATCCGCGAAATCCATGACGACGTCGTAGGCGTCGATCACCTCCTTGTTCGTGTCGCTGATAAGCGGGAAGTTGAGTTCGTTCTGCTCGGCAAACTCGCCGAGGGAGAACGGGGAGTCGATGCTGACGCCGTACAGCGACGCTCCGGCGTCGACGAGCCCGTCGAGGCGGTCACGGAAGGTCACCATCTCGCCGGTACAGACGCTTGTGAACGCGCCCGGGAAGAACGCCAACACGACCGGGCCGTCCTCGAGCGCCCCGGAGAGCGTGAATTCGGTAATGTCGCCATCGGGTGTTCGCATCGGTGCGGTGAAATCGGGGGCAGTGTCGCCGTCTCGTGGCATACACCATCCCACACCCGGATCCGTTGTGTGCGTTTCGGTTCCGAGCGGTGGGGCCTCGATAGCCGACAGCCGGTAGCCGATAGTGCCGAGTTGCTCTCACGAACACGGCGAAAGGCATACAAGTACCCGCGCGAACCAGAAGGTATGACACTTCCGCTGTTCATCGGTGGGTTGGGCCCGCCGGAACTGCTGTTGATCGCCGGAGTTATGATCCTGCTTTTCGGAGCCAGCAAACTTCCGAAACTCGCCCGTTCGATGGGGACGGCCACGGGAGAGTTCAAAAAAGGCCGCGAGGAAGTCGAAGACGAACTCCAGGAACTCCGCGAAGGTGGGGACGCCTCGACCGACGCCGAGACTGGCACCGGAACGGACGGAGCGTCGGACATCGAACCCAACTCCGAACCCGACATCGAAACCGAAACCGAACCCGAAACGGCGGACCCGGAACGCGACCCCGACGGATCCGGCGTCTGATCCACCCTCGTCGTTTCGATACCGACTCTCTTTTTATATTCCGAGCGACCGAGGAAAAAGCCTATAATCACGACTGAACTAGCCTCCGACAGCAATGGCATCTACACTCCCGCTTCAGTTCGGGATCCCCGGCGGGCCGGAACTGCTCATCATCCTGTTGATCGCGGTGTTGCTTTTCGGAGCCAACAAGATCCCCAAACTCGCCCGCTCGACGGGCGAGGCGATGGGCGAGTTCCAGAAGGGCCGCGAGGAAGTCGAACAGGAACTTCAGGAGATGCGCGACGGGCCGGAGGAAGTCGACAGTTCTACAGAGATGGAGGGCGAACCCGAAATCGAAGCCGCGGACGACCCCGATGACGACGTGGCCGACCCGGGCGACGCGGACGAAGAAGACGAAGTAGCGATCGCCGACGCCGAGACCGACGAACAAAGGAACTGAAAGGATCCGTCGGGTTCGGATCCCAGCGCGGACTGTTACTCACGGGCAGCGCGAACCAGTCCGTGGAAGTCCCGTTTTCCGAGTTGGGCGTGTGGCCTAGCGGATCAAGGCGAGAGGTTCCTAACCTCTAGAGCGCGGGTTCGAATCCCGTCACGCCCGTTTTGCGACGAACGAATGTGAGGAGCAAACGGGCACGGAGTTCGAACCCTGCAAGCCGCGGCGGTCGAGCGGAGCGAGGCCGACCGCCTTGCTCCGGTTCGAATCCCGTCACGGCCGCGAACGAAGGCAGTGAGCGAGCGGCCGGGACGGACACATCACGTTGCTCGGCTCATTCCCCGGAGTTGAGCGCCTGCCAGCACCAGACGAACCGCTGGCCCGCGGTGACATGCGTGAACACCGCCAGGAAGACGAGCGTCCACTCGACGAGCGAGAGCCCGTAGCGGACGGGGTTCGTGACGGCCGCGATCGCCACGACGGCGGCGACGAGCAGCAGGATGTCGGCGCGACCGAGCACCCCACCGTAGATCCGTTCGAGGCCGAGCGCCTCCGCCTGCGTTCCGAGGTACGCCGTCAGAAGAACGCCCGTGAGCGCGAGCATCCCGAGTTCGTACTGCTCGACGCCGAGGGCGAGGCCACCGAGGATCAGGACATCGCCGTACCGATCGAGGACGTGATCGAGGAAGTCACCGAGATCAGAGGCGGTGTCCGTCGCTCGTGCGAGCGCGCCGTCGAGTACGTCGAAGAAGCCGGTTATCAAAACGAGCGCGGCTGCCGCGAGGTACCACGAGGGGTCCGAGCCACCGAGGACGAGTGCGTACCCGCCCCCGGCCGCAGTGACCACGGAGACGGCCGTGATCGCGTTCGCGGAGACGCCGATTCGGGCCGTCGCGGCGACAAAGGGGGTGATCACCCGACTGACGAGCGGCCGAAGCGTATCGAGTGTCATCCCCGCCGCTCGCCCCTGCGGTGCGAGACCATTCGTGGATACGAGTACTTCCGCGCGTGGTATAAGTAGTGCTGGTCGCGCGTGTCCGGAGTAGAGGCGTTGCGCACGTTTCGAATCCGCCGTCGTGGTTTTTTGGAACAAAAGGCGATCAGACGACGACCGGGTCGTTCGAAGAGCCCTCGGCGTCGACGAGCCGGTAGTTCGACTTCCTGGCGTCCATGAGGTACACCGATTCCTCGACGACGTCCGCCGCTTCGAGCTTTTTTAACGCGTGGCGGACGGTGCGCTGCGGTAACAGCGAGGCGTCCGCGAGTTGTGACTGTGTCATCGCGCCCTCGTACTGGAGCGTCTTGTAGACGAGTTTGGCGCTCGGTGGAAGGGACGTGACCGCCGCTTGAGTATCTGCCATACGGAGTCTAACACGCCGCACCGGATTAACTGTCAGTCGGTCTGACGATACGCACACATGACCGGCGCGGTTTTATATATGATGTTTAGGACCGTCCGGTCGGTGCCTACTCCCCAAACAATCCGAGGTCTGCCGCGACGCGGTCCGCGAGGTGGTCGAACACCTCGGGATCGACCGAGGCGACCGCCTCGCCGTCGTGGAGTCGGTCGTTGTGGTTCTCGATGGCGTCCTCAACCTCGGCAAACGGGATCCGGGAGTCGGTCTCACACTCCGGACAGACGATCGGGATTTCCGGGAGTTCGTCGTCGCTCATGCGCCCACGTCGATCCCCAAAAATAAAACCACCGCGGATTCCGCGGCCGGCCGGCGGTGCTGCGGTCACTGCGGCGGAAGCGCCGAGAGCGCTTCCGATAGCTCCCGCGTGTTCGGGAGTACGTACAACTGTACCTCCGCCTCCCGGCCGTCGATTTCGATAGCCGTCTCGATGGTGAACGCGTACTCTTGATCCCCCGGCAAGCGATCCCGGACGGTTCGGATCACGTCGGTTCCCGGTTCCGCAATGAGTTCCGGCGGCGTGTGTTCGATGGTGGTCTCGAGGGTGTTCGCCCAACTGTCGACGAAGCCGCTCGTGACGATGTTCCCGAGTTCCTCGATCGCCGCCTCCGTCGTTCCCCCACCGTCGGGACTGACCCCCTCCGGCAGCATTGCGGCAGCGACGCGGCCGGCTGACGACTCGCTGAACATCGCGACGAAGTACCCACTCGGCAGCCCGGTCAACTCGAAGACGACGCTGAGAGACGATCCCGTCCCGACTTCGGCCGATATCTCCGAAAGCGGGAGGAACCTGAGCTGGCTTACCGAAACGTCCGTCGGAAAGCCGGTCAGCTGTGCGATCTGATCCGAGGCCCGCGCCCCGCTCCGGGCGGCGAAGCCGTTGAACACCGCGAGTTTCTCGGCCGGGAACGACAGCCGGTCCGGCTGTGCCTCGAGCAGTCGCACGAATTCGTCGTACTCCGGTATCAGATAGATCGGGACGGAGAGCTCACCGTCGACTGATTCGAGTCTGCTCTCGAAGAGGAAAACGCCGGTTTTGGCGGCCTCACGCCGCGTGATTCGGGGGAGGACGCGGGTACCGGTCGCCTCGATATACGTCGGAGTGGTCATGTCGATCGCCGTTCCGACGTGGTTCGACCACCCGTCGACGAACCCACCGATCATTATGTTCCCGAGTTCGGCGACGGGGCCACCGGTGAGGGAAGCGTGCCCGCCCCGCGAGGCGAGCCGTTTGCGGAGTCGCCCCGCGGCGTCGGGGTCGAATATCAACACGGTTTCGCCGGAGAGCCCGCCGCTGAGGCCGACTTGGATCCCGACGTACCGTCGCCCGGTGAAGATGCGCCCGAGCGTCTCGTCGGAAACGAGGCTGACGCCGGTTACCTCGTGGCGCATCTTGACGCCGATCATCTGTGAAAGCGCCCTGCTCGCCTGTTTCGCGCCGTTTGACGCGAGGCGGTTGTACGCTTCGAGTTGGTTGACGGCGATCCTCATTTCGTTCGACACCGCCGCCCTCTCCTTCGGGCCGGCCGGCTGTTGCGGTGGCGTGGAACCCGGCTGTCGGGCGTCCGGTGTTTCGTTTCAGCCACACTACTGCCCCGGGGGACGGTCGTACGAGAGACGTTCATACGAACAGTCCGCGCGTCGAGGTAGTAACCCCACGGTCCGACACAGCGCTCGAAAGACGGCTACTCGAACAGGCCGGTCGACATGTATCGCTCGCCGGAGTCCCAGAAGACGGTGACGACGAGCGGGCACTCGGCGTCGATCGGCTCACGTTTTGTCCGACCGTCGCCGAGGATCCCGACGTCGTTGTTCGGTCCCGGGCACCGGGCGGGGTCGACGTTCCGTTCGTCGGCCAACCGCTTCGCGACACGTTTTGCGGCGACCAACGAACCGCCGGAGGATTGCCCGACGAGGATACCCTCCTCGCGAGCGAGTTCACGACACTGTCTCTCCGCCGCCTCGATCCCGACCGTCTCGACGCTCGTCAGGAGTTCCCGGTCGAGATTCGGCGAGACGAATCCCGGTCCCATCCCCTGGAAGTCGTCGTCTCCGGGGGGACCGCCCGAAAGGACGGCGTTCGTCTCGGGTTCGACGCCGACGACCTCCATCCCCGGGAACACCTCGGCGAGTCGTCGCCCGATCCCCGAGATCGTTCCACCGGTTCCGATCCCGGCGACGAGGGCGTCGATTTGGCGATCGCCGACCTGATCGAGGATCTCCTCACCGGTCGTCCGGTAGTGGGACTCCGGGTTCGCCGGGTTCTCGAACTGCCGGAGTTGAACCATCCCCTCCTCGGCCTCGAGTTCGTCGGCCCGGTCTTTGGCGTCCGAGATCGTTCCCTCGACGAGTTCGAGGTCGGCCCCATACGCCGCGATAAGCTGTCTTCGCTCGGGCGACTTCGAGGCCGGCATGACGACGGTGATGTCGTATCCCTTCGCCGCGGCGACGACCGACAACCCGATTCCGGTGTTTCCCGAAGTGGGTTCGACGATCCCGTCGCCGGCTTCGAGGTCGCCCGCCTCCTCGGCGGCTTCGACCATCGCGAGTGCCGGCCGATCCTTCGCCGATCCGCCCGGGTTCTTCGACTCGATCTTCGCGGCGATAACGGAGCCCGGCGGCGAGTCGACCTGCACAAGCGGCGATCCGATCGTATCGAGGATGCCCCGTTTCATCGTTCTGGCTTCGGCACGCGAATATAAAACCTCGGTGGACGAAGGCCACGCTACCGCGGGTTTGTAACACACGGATGATCGCCCAGCCGACGGGTGAAAAAGCATACATACGCCCGGTTCAGAGTCGGGACATGTACCGTCGTTCCCTCGTCGCGATCGTCGTGGTCGCGATGTTGTTCTCCCTGGTTCCGGTCGGCGGCGTCGTGGCGGAGACGCCCTCCGATACCGCCGTCGGGCTTCCGTCGGCCGGAGCCGACGCGCCGGTTACCGACCGGTTCCGTGCCGGCACGACCACCGGTGGAGTGAGCCGCGCCGACGCCGACGGCGTCCTCGAACAGCCGACGCGCGCGGCCGTTTACGGGACCATAGAGGACTCGCCCGGGGCGGATCTCGCCGGCGTGGCCGAGGAGGTCGGCGTGACGAAGTCGACGGTCCGGTATCACGTCCGCGTGCTCCGCGAGGCCGGAGTTGTGGACACGGCTGAGATCGGTGGGACGCTTCGGATCTCGGTCGCCGACGTCGACGCGGAACTCGCCGGCGTCCTGCGCGCGGACTCCGTCGGCGCGGTGCTTGAAGCCGTCGCCGAGTGGGAACCGGCGTCGGTGACGGCGCTCGCAACCGAGACCGATCGGGCGGTTTCGACGGTGTCACACCACCTCACAACGCTCGAAGACCGTGGGCTCGTCGAACGGGAGCGACGGGGCGAAGCGGTCGTAACCACACTCGCCCCCGAGACGCGGACGGCGATGGCGACGTTTGAGGCATCCGGTGTCGAAACGCCGGCGGACGATTAATCGAGCCGCTCGGAGCGTTTTATGTGCGCCTTCGACAGTTCGACGTACCGCTCGCCCGCCTCGGCCCACGGCGACTCCTCGACCGTTTTGATAAACTCCGCGGGGACGCCCGCATACAGCGAGTTTGGCTCTATGTCCGTCTCCTCGGTAACGAGGCTGTTCGCGCCGACCATCGCCTCCTCGCCGACGACGGATCGATCGAGGACGGTCGCTCCCATGCCGACGAGGGCGCGCCCCCCTACCGTCGACGCGTGGACGATCGCAGTGTGGCCGACAGTCGCGTACGGCCCGATATCGGCACCCTCGTGGACGACAGCGTTGTCCTGGACGTTTGCGCCCTCCGCGAGCGTGATCGACCCATGGTCGCCGCGCAGCGTCACGTTGGGCCAGACGCTCGCGTCCGCCTCGATCGTCACGTCCCCGATGACGACTGCGGCCGGATCGACGTAGGCGTCGGGGTGGATCTCCGGTTCGTGTTCGCCGAAGCTTCGGATCATACGCCGGCGAACGGCCCCCTGATATAAAAACCGATCCTCGGCAGGCTGGTCGGGTTCCGCCATCCGGCGTGGACGGATCGCCCGAGCGCGAGCACCGGAACGAGAGTGAGGACCGCGGTCGACCCCAGCCGGTCCCGGCCACGCCGGCCGCGGCGTCCGAAACCGAGCTCAAATGAGGCCGCCGACTCGGTCCCGAAGCTCACTCGGGCTGAACGGTTTGGTCACGTAATCGTCGACGTCGGCGTCGATCCCGGCAACGATATCGGATTCGCGACCACGCCCGCTGAGAAAGACGACCGGGAGATCAGCCAGGTGCTCGTCGCTACGAATCAGTTCGAGTACGTCGACGCCGTCCAGTCCCGGCATCATGATATCGAGAATCACCAGATCCGGTCGGTCGCCGGCTTCGAGCCGCTCCCAACAGCCGTCACCGGTGCCGAACGCCTCAACGACGTAGCCCGCGGATTCCAGCACGTATGTGACCAGCCTCCGGAGTTCGGGGTCGTCCTCAGCGATCAACACGGTTTCGTCCCCCATTTGTCACACGGTGGTCGTGTCTACGCATAATAGTTGTGTCCGGTTCGGTTGCGCATTTCAGCGCGTTTTGTGATACTTTTCCTCAAGCGTTCGATTCGTGTGTGACGTGCTCCCACGAGTAAAGTC
>CAZOFL010000047.1:0-16490 GCA_964579035.1 uncultured Natronomonas sp.
GGACGCTCTCGTTCGAGCTCCCCGACCACGACGTTACGGTCGATAGCGAGGGTGCGGTCCTCGTCGACGGCGAACAGCTGGCAGACTGGAGCCGGTGACCGCGGTCACCATGTGGATGTGCCCTCGCCGGCCCACCGCTCGGCGCACGACCTAGGCCGCACGATACGTCCCGCCCGCTCGGCCACTCTGCAACCAACCCTCGGACGGACGCCGGCCGCCGATCCCGACGATACTTGTCTATCCGACCCATGTTCCGGGTATGGATCCGGTAACCCTCACCTGGTATCTCGTCCTCGCCGTGGGGGTTCTCGTCTCGCTCGCCGTTCTCGTCTACGTGAGCCGACCGCGCGGTCGATGGGGACTCGTGGCCCGGAAACGGTTCGTCATGGGCGTTCCATGGGGGACGCTCATCGCCGTCGCGCTCGTCGCCTGTTTCTATCTGTTCGTCCAGGACGGTCTCACGAACCCGCGAAACCCCGTCGATATCCCGTTCCGGGCGTACAGCTACTTCTACCCGCTCGGGATGCTCACCTCGGGGTTCGCCCACTCGGGGCTGGGCCACGTCACGAGCAACCTGCTCGCGACGCTCGTGTTCGGCTCGCTCGCGGAGTACGCGTGGGGTCACTTCCCGACCGAGCGCGGCAGCGCCTCGTTTTCGTCGCCGCTTTCGAACCCCTTCGTCCGGATCGCGACGTGGGTGCTCGCGATCGCCGCCGTCGGAATCTCGACCTCGGTGTTCGGCCTCGGTCCGGTGATCGGCTTTTCGGGGGTGTTGTTCGCGTTCGTCGGGTTCGCGCTGGTTCGGTTCCCCATCGCGACCGTCGTCGCGGCGCTCTCGACGCGGATCGTCACGGGGTTGTACAACGCCCTCCGGACTCCGGAGATAACCCAAACCGCCGTCGAGACGTTTTCGCGGCCGTGGTGGGCCGGGATCGCGGTTCAGGGCCACGCGCTCGGGCTGTTGATCGGGGCAGCGGCCGGGACGGCGCTTTTATACCGCCGCGGCGTCCGCCCGAAGCCCGAACACGTCTGGCTCGCCGCGCTCGCGTTCGCGGTCGACCGGGGGCTGTGGGCGATCTACCTCCCGGAGGGGTCGGAGACGTTCCGGCTGTTCCGGGCGCTCGGGATGGCCGCGGTGTTCGTTCTCGCTGCGCTGTTGACGGGCGGCGCGGGTGCGACACCTCGCGAGTTGCTCCCGAGTATCGACCTTTCGCGCCGCGAGGCGGCGTTCGGGGTCCTCCTCGTCGCGCTCGTGGCGGTCGCGGCGGTCGCTGTCCCGCTGAACTTCTATGCGGTCGACGACCCGTCGGCCGGCATGGACGAAGCCGAACCGATAGATGTCGGGGATTATACGGTCTTCTACGCCGAGGACGTCGAAAACCAGTTCGTCCCGGCCGTGCCGATCCCCGGTGATGAAAACCTGACCGACGGCCGCGTCGACTCCAGCGGACTCATCGTCGTCTCCGAGCGGCGCAACATCTGGTGGGAGGAAGTCTCCGCGGCCCGGCTCCGTTCACAGGGAGCGGCAACGGTCCGCGTCGGGGGGCTCACGTGGAACGAGGACGTTCGCGCGACGCGGGAGACGTGGGCGGTCGCCGGCGGGAACTCGACGTTTAACGTTCGACTCGGGCCTGCGGCGGTCGAGGAACGTCCGGTGGTCTTCCGCGACGATCCGGCCCGCTCGGACGCGAAAATCGACGGCCGAAACATCTCCGTGGCCCCCACCGATGACCGGTTTGAACTCGTTGTCTCACGGGGCGGCGACGATCTCGGCTCGGTCGAGGTTCCGGCGGACAACGAAACGGTGTCCGTAGGCGGGATCACCTTCCTGCGAGAGGAGAGTAATTTGATCGCCGAACGCGGCGAGACGCGTGTTCGGATCGCCCAGCGATCGCGGCGATAGCGGAGTGTGTCGGACAGTTGCTCGACTCAAGGCCAACCCGGCGGGAGCTCATCAGCATGGTTCTCGATTAGCTCAAGTATCGGTTTGATCTCTTCGAAGCGGGGTCCCTCCGAGATCTCCCCGGCTTCTCTGTCCCATTCGATGTAGCCCGCCTCCTCTAGCTTCGGGAGGTGATTGTGTCGGAGTTCGAATTCGACATCCTCGCTGTCGCTTCTTCCCCGCATGATCACGTCGGATTCCGTTTTAACGGTCCCGTCCCTCAACAACAGGAGAATCAAGCGACGCTGACGGCTGCCGAGGCTGTCAACCGCCCGATCCAGTTCGGGATCCAATAACGCGTCCTCTATTAAATCCAAGGAGATACCTGATAGTCGACTGGTATTACACGACATACCACTACTTAATCTGCTGTGTGTTTATAGCGTGAAACAGGCGCAAAACCCACGACTTCAGTCGTGGGATACGCGCCGTAAGCTTGATTGCTCAACCGACCGTAACAGTCGTTGTGCGCGGAAAACTGGCAGTTGACTCGGTGTTTGCCACGGCGAGAGCCGGAATCAAACAAGTGAGCCGACCGCGTCCCCAGAACTCAAAGAGTTCTGGTGTGCGAACAAGACGCTTCGCGTCTTGTCAACGCCGACCGACACAAAACAAGATACCTCGAAGCCCCACACGGGGTACGAGTACCGGCTTCGTGGCGGAGCCAGTGCCGTCGGTCACAAAGCTTAGATTCCCAACCTTCAGGATTGACCTGCCCGGCCAACACCGGGTGGGAAGCCCACGACTTTACTCGTGGGAGCACGTCACACACTCTCTAAGAAGTTCCCGACGATGTCGTGACCCACGGCAGTCAGGACCGATTCGGGGTGGAACTGAACGCACTCGATCGGATGTTCGTGGTGGCGGATCCCCATCACCAGTTCGGCGCCGTCGTGGTCGGTCGTCGCGGTGACCTCGAAGCAGTTCGGCACGTCGAGCGCGATGAGGGAGTGATACCGCCCGCCCTGAAAGCCCTGTTCGAGGCCCCGATAGACGCCCGCCCCGTCGTGGTCGACCGGGAACGCCTTGCCGTGGATCGGTTCGGGGGCGCGGTCGACCGTCCCACCGTACTCGTACACCGCGGCTTCGAGGCCGAGACAGACTCCGAGTGTGGGCGTTTCGGGACTCAGTTCGCGGAGGACGTCCATCGTCACGCCGACGTCGCGGTCGTGTTTCGGATGTCCGGGACCCGGCGAGACGATGATTGCGTCGGGATCGGCGGCCCGGACGGTCTCCAGGTCGGCCGTGTTCCGGAACACTTCGACCGTCGTGCCCTCGTGTTGGCTGACGTACTCGACGAGGTTGTACGTGAACGAATCGAAGTTGTCGATGAAGACGACGTGCGTCATCGGGACGCCTCCGGCGTATCGAGGTCGGTCTGGATGGCCCGAAGCGCGGTGAGGACGCCATCCATCTTCTTTTCGGTCTCCTCGTACTCGCGCTCGGGGTCGGAGTCGGCGACGATCCCGGCCCCTGCCTGGACGGTCACCCGGTCGGTTCCGTCGACTCCCGCTCCGCGTTCGATCGTCGCGGTCCGGATGACGATGGCGAAGTCGGCGTCGCCGGTCCACGAGTAGTAGCCAACGCCGCCGCCGTAGACGCCGCGGGGAGCCCGCTCGAGGTCGTCGATTATCTCCATGGCCCGGATCTTCGGCGCGCCCGAAAGCGTTCCGGCCGGAAACGAGGCGCGCGTCGCGTCGAAGGCGTCGGCGCCGTCGGCGAGGGTCCCGGTCACCGTCGATTCGATGTGTTGCACGTGACTGTATTTGAGGACGTTCATGAACTCCTCGACCCTGACGCTGCCGGCCTCGCTGACGCGGCGGACGTCGTTTCTGGCGAGATCGACCAACATCGTGTGTTCGGCCCGCTCCTTGCCGTCGGCGAGCATCTCCCCGGCGAGGCGTCGGTCCTCGACCGGACTCGTCCCCCGCGAACAGGTGCCCGCGATCGGGTTGCTCGTGACTTCCCGGCCCCCGACGGAGACGAGCGTTTCCGGGGAGGCTCCGATCACCGCGCGGTCGTCGTAGTCGAGCACGTACATATACGGGGACGGGTTGACCTCCCGCAACGCCCTGTAGAGTCCGAGCGGATCGATCTCGCCGTCCAACTCGCGGGTCCGTGAGATGACTCCCTGGTAGATGTCGCCGTCGAGGACGTGCTCTTTGGCTCGTCGAACCGCCTCCTCGTACTCGTCTTTCGGCCCGGCGCGCTCCTCGATCGGCCGGAACCCCTCCGGATCGAGCGGGTCGTGTGAGGAAAGCAGCGACTCGACGCGGTCGATCTCGTTTTCGATAGCGCCGTAGATCGCTCCGGGGTCGTCGTCGGGTCGAACCAGCGGCGTGAACGCGAGCGAGACCGTCCCGGCGGCGTCGTCGAACACCAGCGTCTTCGTCGTCAGGACGAACTGGGCGTTCGGGACCACGGACTCCGGGGGCTCCAGGCCGACCTCGTCGAGCCACAGATCGTACACCGCATCGTAGGAGAGAAAGCCGACGAGGCCGCCCTGGAGCTGTTGACGATCCGTTTCGGGGAAGTTGCGGAGCGGAACGTCCGGAAGCGCCCCCCGGAGCGTGGCCACCGTATCGCCGCCGGCCGGTTCGACCACCCCGTCGTATCGGTCGTCGATGACGTCGACCGTCGCCTCGGCGTCGCCGTCGACGGTGACGACGGCGGCGGGATCGTAGCCGACGAAGGAGTATCGGGCGTGCCGGTCGGCCCCGTCACCGGCCCTGAACGCGCCGTCGGGATCGCTCGAGGCGACTTTCCCCGCACTCTCCAGGAGGAACGTGTGGTCTGCCGGTTCGGCGCCCGTCGTCCGCCCCGTCAGGGCGGCGTACGCCTCCAGCGGCTCCGTTTCGGCGTCGAGGTCGGCGACGGTTCGGATCACCACGGGCCCCGAATCCGCCAGTTCGGCGAACCCCGACTCGGAGATCACGGCCGACCACCCGCCCGCCGGACGAACGACGCCACCGAGTCGGGGTCCTTCCGCCCCGGCCGTGACTCGACGCCGCTTGCCACGTCGACGGCGAATGGCCGAACGGTTTCGACCGCTTCGGCGACGTTCGCCGGTGTCAGCCCGCCGGCCAGAACGACCGGTGAGGAGAGCGTCCGTGTGAGTTCCGCCGTTCGAGTCCAGTCGTGGGCGTCGCCGGTACCGCCTGCACCAGTCTCGTCGAGCGAATCTACGAGCAGGGCGTCCGCGACCGTGTCGTACTGTTCGGCGTCCTCCGGCGAGACGGCCTTGACGACGTCACCGTGGACCCTCGCCGAGAGAGACGCCAGATCGCCGGGGGTCAAACCGCCGTGGATCTGGACGACGTCGGGCTTGATTCTGTCTGCCAACTCGACCGCGTCCTCGGGCGTCTCAGGCATCGTCACGAGCACCGTCGTGACGAACGGCGGCGTCGCCCTGGCGAGCTCGACCGCTCGCTGTGGATCGATCTCCCGGGGCGTCTCGACCGGCACGTCGACGGTGAACCCGACCGCGTCGGTGCCCGAGGCGACGACGCTGTCGAGGTCCCCGCGTTCGGTCACGCCACAGACTTTCACGCGCGTCATGGCTCGAAGCCGCGGAGCGACTCCAGTTGATCGGTCGCCGCGCCCGAATCGATCGCCTCCCGCGCCGCGTCGACACCGGCTTCGATGCTCTCCGTCGCCCCGGCGACGTAGATCGCCGCGCCGGCGTTCGCGAGGATGATCGCCCGCTTTGCGCCGTCGATGGAGCCATCGAGAATGCCGCGCATGTCCGCCGCGTTCTCGGCCGGGGGCCCGCCGGCGACCTCGGTGAGGTCGTACCGGTCGAGACCGAGATCCGACGGCTCGAGCGTGTACGCCTCGACGGAGTCGCCGGCGACCTCCGCGACCGTCGACGTGCCGTGGACGCCGATCTCGTCGAGCCCGGCGCCGTGGACAACGAGGGCCCGATCGACCGCCATCCGCGAGAGCGCGTCGGCGAGCACGGGAACGAGGTCGGGGTCGTACACCCCGACGACCTGTGCGTCCGCGCCCGCCGGATTTGTCAGGGGGCCGAGCACGTTGAAAACCGTCCGCATCCCGAGTTCCTTCCGCGGCCCGATGACCGCCTTCATCGCCGGGTGGAACACGGGCGCGAGCATGAACCCCATCCCGGTCGTCTCGATGCACCGTTCGACGGCCGGGGGTTCGGCGTCGATCGTGACCCCGAGCTCCTCGAGCACGTCGGCGCTGCCAGACGACGACGAGACGGAGTAGTTGCCGTGTTTCGCGACCGGGACGCCCGCTCCGGCAGCGACGAACGCGCTCGTCGTCGAGACGTTGATCGTGTCGTGGCCGTCGCCGCCCGTCCCGCAGGTGTCGACCAGCGGTTCGCGGTCGGGATCGATCGTCCGGGCCGCCCCGCGCATCCCCTCGGCGAAGCCCGCGATCTCCCCTTCCGTTTCGCCTTTCGCCCGGATCGAGGCCAGAAGCGCTCCGATCTGTGCCTCCGTCGCCTTCTCGAACACGAGGCCGGCGGCGTCGCGCGCCTCGGCCTGTGTGAGATCCTCGCCGTCGGTAACCCGTCTGATATACTCTTTCATAATGATCACTAATGACCAAGACTGTGTTACGATGTACAAATCAGTACATCTTTAAAAGCATGTCGCTGACGGGCCGTCGGATACGGAGAATCCCGCCCCGTGTGTTCACGATACATGGCGGGCGGAATTCCGAAAGGTTCAATTACGTCACCGAAATACCGATGAGTGCAGGAAAACGGAAACGAGGGTTCGTGGTCTAGGCTGGTTATGACACCTCCTTGACATGGAGGAGGCCGGCAGTTCAAATCTGCCCGAACCCATACAGCTTTTCATCCGTTTCGCAGTCGTAGTCTCCGACCGACTTTCAGCGTGGTCCCGCCGCGTACTCCTGACCTCGGTCCCATACGGTACCGTCTCTCGAACCGCCCGTTCGATGCCGGGGGACCTCCCTATCGGGCTCGGCGACCGAGCGTTACGCAAAATTTGATTTTCATGTTATAAAACGTTCGTCCATTATACTTCGTCAATATTCCGCCATAAGATACACTTATGTCCAACTCAAACGTATGTATCATCGGATACTAATTTTATGAGCAAACACGTTATCATCGTCGGTGGCGGGCGCGTCGGGCGCCACGTGGCCGCGGAGTTGGTTCCCGCACAGTACACCGTCACGGTCATCGAGCGCGACCCCGAACAGTGTCGCACCTTCCCGACACACCTCGCCACGGTCGTCGAGGGGGACGGGACAGATATCGAGGTGTTCGAACGGGCGAATCCAGCGCTCGCCGACGCGGTTCTCGGCGTCACGAACGATACGGAAACCAACCTGGCGGTGTGTGAACTCGCCAACGAGTTGACGGAGGGCGTCCGGACGCTCGTCAGGATCGCACAGGACGGCGAGCAGGACTACGCGCACCTGGGGTACGTCGATAACATCATTTATCCGCCCGCGCTGGCCGCCGAAACCGCAGTCGAGCGGATGACGTCCGGTTTGACGAGCGGTTCGGGGTGAACGTCTCCGACACTACGGGGGACACCCGACGGCCGGCGCATTCCTTTTATTCGCGCTCTGCGTAGAACAGGTATGCTTCGGATCCGCGGTTCGGCGGGTGGGACGGCGTTGACCGGGACGTTGTACGAACCCGGCGAGGATCCGCCAACGTATCGGGGCGCGCCCGACGACGACGCGCCGTACGTGTGGGTCTGTGACGCCTTTTATGAGGTCGAAAGCGGCGGCCAGATGCAACGACTGGACGGCGAGGAGATACGGATCGCCTTCGAATCGCCGATGCCGAGGGGGTTCGCCGATCGCGACCGCGCTATCGAGGCCGCGAAATCCCACGTCCGAACCCAGTTCGCCAGACTCGGCGTCTCGGAGGCCGACGTCGAGATCGCGATCGACGCCGCGAACGACGCAACAGCGTAACCGACCCCTCCCTCCTTCGCTCGGCCTGACAGGCTCGCTCGTTGGGGGTAGCGTGGGACTTTCGTTCCCATCGATTGCGAACGGGCGCGTCGCGCCCGTGAGCGGACGGGGCTTTGATGCGATCCTCGCCGTCAGTTGTCGCCGGGGAGGAAGGTCGTTTCCCGCCCGTACCGAGGCGTTCCGCGTCTCGCTGTCGTCGGCCTTCGGCCGATTGCCTGAGGGATCCCCGATCCCTCACGACTCGAGGCTGGGGGCTCCGCCTCGAAAACACGCTGAGACGGCCGTTGCTCACGCCACGAGCCCCCAGCGTTCCCCGTCGTAACTGCGGTCGCGGTCGGCGTCGAAGCGCTGTTCGATCGCGCGGATCAGCGCCCCCCGTTCCTCGCGGCTGATCCGGGCCAGTTCGTCGGCTTTGGCGACCGCCAGCGGCGGCCCCCCCTCGTGGGCGATGTCCCGGAGGAACTGCATCGTCAGCGCTTCCCGGGTCTCCGGGTCCCGAGTGAAAACCGCCGGGGCCTCGATCCGATAAAGGAGTTCGTTCCGGGGGTCGTACACACAAAAGAACGTCACCTCGTACTCCTCGAGGGCTCGGGACCGGTCCAACCCGAGCGCGTCCCCGCCGGCGGAGAGGGGTCCGTCGACGCCACAGCGGGAGACGAACCAGTCGGTGAACGTCAACTGATCGGTCAGCGGCTCGCCCTCGTCGTCGGTCCGACGGAGCACCCGCTTGAAGAACGCAGCGTCGTCGGCCCACGGTGCACGGGCCTTGCTCCGGACGGCGCGCGTGATCGCCTTTGAGCCGCTGTTCTTGATGAATCCGGTGATCGGGATCCCGCGGTCGGCGAACCTCTCCACCAACTCGATGTAGCGCTGGATCACGTCGCGGGGGCGCTCCTCCTCGACGAGGAGGTCGGCGAGTTCCGGGTGTCGGTCCGCCCACGCGAGCAGCCCCTTCGGATAGATCGGCCCATCGAGGATCAACAGGTCGTCGACGACAGCCGCCTGCAGGGCGGCGTGTGAGACTTCCGCGAGATACAGCGACAGCGCGTGCACGACGGCCTCCTCGTACCGGTTGACCTGTGGGGCCTGAAGCACGCGACCGCGGGAGAACCCGCCGTCGAAGCCCGTCCAGTCGTCCTCCCCGCAGTCGACCGTCGGATCGTTCGAGTGGACTGTCTTGACGACCGACCGCGAGCGATGGAGTTCGAGATCCGAGGGGACGGCCGCCATCGCCGCCTGCGCCACGTCGATGACGAGTCCGTTGGTGAACGTCGTCGGGTTGATCGTCCCCGAATCGAGGCCGTGTTGGGTCGGGAACGGCGCGTCCTGAAGGGCGGCGTCCTCGATGTCGATCCGCCGCCGGCGGAGTTCGTCGACCGGTTCGAGGATCCGGCGGCCGTCGTACCGGAGGGGGTCGAGGAACTCCTCGAACACCGTTTCCGCGAAGGCGTCGTGTTCGGTCGTGTCGATGCGGTGGTTGATCCGGCCCGCGAGCCGCGCGATGCCGTCGAAGTGGACCGGGTCGAGCGTCATACCGCCCCTGGGGCGCTTTGGAGTATAAAATGTCGGGCAGTGGGGGCGTCGGTCGACCGCGCTACCGGACCGTTCCGGCGACCGCGGTTTTCATCGACTCGCTGTTGTGCGCGGCGCCGACGCCGCCGTCGGGGGTCGAGAGGATGACTCCGGCGGCGCCGTCGACACGTGCTTCGAACGCCTCGATCGCCTTGCCCGCGGCGTCCTCGGGCGGGTGACCATCGTGGAGTAAATCGACCGCGCGACGCGACAGGTTGGTCCGGGCGATGTCCTCACCGGCACCGGTCGCGGACGCGCTGCCGGAGCCGGTACAGTAAAACCCGGAGCCGGCTTGCGGGACGTCACCGACCCGCCCCGCGAGCGCGAGCCACCGACCGCCCGTCGACGTCGCCGCCGCCACCCGGGTTCCGTCGGTTGCGACGGCCCCGACGGTGTCGTGGTCGTCGTGTGCGATCCCGCCGCCGAACCGCTCGCGGACCCACCCGACGTGCGCTCGGAGGTCACCGTCGGGACGGCCCTCGAGCGCCCGCCACCGCGTTCGGGTCCGTTCGGACCACAGATCGACCCCGGTTTCGAGACCGTAGGCGTCGGCGAGATCGACCGCGTGAACGCCCGAAATAAGCACGTGCGGCGTCTCGCGTCGAACGACGTCAGCGACATCGACGGCGTGTTCGACGCCCGGCATGCTGCAGGCGGCGCCGATCCGTCCGTCCGACGTCATCACCCCGGCGTCGGTTCGGATGTGGCCGTCCGACTGGACTGCGCTGCCGACCCCGGCGTTGAACCGCGGATCGGATTCGAGCGTCCGGACGGCGCTGCGAACGGCCGCGATGGGCGAACCGGTTCCGGCCGCCGCTTTGGCCGCCGCATCGAGCGCACGCTGGTGTTTCGTCGGTTCTCCGGGGCGAGTCCCCGCCCCGCCGTGGACGATGATGCGCATGTTCCCGTGTTCGTATCCCTGGCGTTTTAGCACTGCGGACGACCGGGCAGGAGCATGAACTTACCGGTCTTTTATACCAGATCCGCCGCGATAACGGTACGCCTTTGATGGGGCCGCCCAAAGGCGGCTGGTATGGAATACGACAAAATCGAGGTACCAAACACGGGGTCGACGATCGAGGTCGCGGAGGGAGACGAACTCGTCGTCCCGGACGATCCGATCGTTCCGATCATCCACGGCGACGGGATCGGCACCGACGTCGGCCCGGCCGCCCAGAAGGTGCTGGAGGCCGCCGCGGAGGCGACCGGGCGCGAAATCAACTGGATGCGCGTTTACGCCGGCGAGTCCGCCCGCGAAAAGTACGACGAGAACCTCCCCGACGAGACCGTCGAGGCGCTCAAGAAGTTCAAAGTCTCGATCAAAGGCCCGCTGACGACGCCCGTCGGGGCCGGCTTCCGAAGCCTCAACGTCGCCCTGCGGAAGAAGCTCGATCTGTACACGAACATCCGCCCGACGTACCATCTCGACGGCGTTCCCTCCCCCGTCAAACGGCCCGAGCAGATGGATATGATCTCCTTTAGGGAGAACACGGAGGACGTCTACGCCGGCATCGAGTGGGAGGCCGGAACCGACGAGGTCCAGCAGGTAAAGGAGTTCGTCGAGGACGAGATGGGGTTCGACTCGACCATCCACGACGGCCCCGTCGGCATCGGGATCAAACCGATCACGGAGTTCGGGACGAAACGCCTGGTGCGGAAGGCCATCGACTACGCCCTCGAGAACGACCGCGACTCGGTCACGCTCGTCCACAAGGGCAACATCATGAAGTTCACCGAGGGCGCGTTCCGCGATTGGGGCTACGAGGTCGCCCGCGAGGAGTACGGCGAGGAGGTCATCACCGAGGACACGCTCTGGGAAGAGCGCGACGGCGAAGCGCCCGAGGACGCCGTCGTCGTCAACGACCGGATCGCCGACAACATGCTCCAGCAGATCCTCACCCGGACGGACCAATACGACGTGTTGGCGCTGCCGAACCTCAACGGCGACTATCTCTCGGACGCCTGCGGGGCCCAGATCGGCGGCCTCGGCATCGCGCCCGGGATCAACATCGGCGACGGTCGCGTGCTCGCCGAACCCGTTCACGGCTCCGCGCCCAAGTACGCCGGCCAGGACAAAGTCAACCCGACGGCGATGATCCTCTCGGGCCGGATCATGCTCGAGTTCATGGGCTGGGACGACGCCGCGGACCTCATCCGTGACGCCGTCGAGCGGGCGATCGTCGACCGGAAGGTCACTTACGACATCGAGCGACAGGTCGAGGGCGGCGAAAAGCTCGCGACCAGCGAGTACGCGGACGTGGTCGTCGAGAACATCGAAGACCTGGCCTGAACCGAGCCCGAAACGCCTCGAAGACATCCTTTATTTCGTTCGGAAATCGCCCCGAGACCACAGTCGTCAACCGCTTCGGGGGCAAGCCCCGTAGCATCCGTCTCGATACCCTGTGAACGGATACGACGGGCCGTCTCAGTCGTCGGCGAGCGTCGGGTCCGCACGCGTCTCCGCAGTTGGCCCCCGATCGTGTTCGGACGGCAGCGTGAACTCGTCCAGTTCGCGCTGGAGCGTCGCCGTCTGTGAGCTGAGTTCCGCGAGTTCCTCGCGGATCGCGGAGATACCGTCCGCCGTCGCCTCGCTGGCGTCGGCGGCCGCGGTTCCGGTCCTGGCGAGTTTGCGGGCCCCGTCCGCGACTCCGTTTATTACGGACGTGACTTCCTCGGTGCTTGCGGCGCCGTCGTCTGTCGCACGGGCGACCTCCTCGATGGACGTTTCGAGGCCGGCCGCCGAGTCGTCGACCTGATCGAAGAGCGCCGCGACCGTGTCGACGCTGTCCGTGCCGTCCGCCACCACGGACTCGAGACGCTCGACATCCTCGCGGACCTCGGCCACGTCACCGAGGGTCTCGGAGATCGTCTCCTGGATCGTCGCGGAGTGGTCTCTGGTCTCCTCCGCGAGTGTCTTGACCTCGTCGGCGACGACGCCGAAGCCGTCGCCGGCCCCCCCGCCGCTCCCGCCCGCTCTGGCGGCCTCGATGTTCGCGTTCAACGCGAGGATGTTCGTCTGTTCCGCGATGTCGTCGATCAGCGACGTGGTCGCTTCGACCTCGCTCATCCGTCGATCGAGCGTCTGCGTCAGTTCGGCGACGGTCACGACCTGTGTCGCGACGTTCTCGACGGCTTCGGCGGCGGCGGCGGCCTCGTCGCTCCCCTCGTCGGCGCGCTCGGCGACCTCGCCGGTCTCGCCGGAGACCTCCTCGGTACTCGCCGCGATCTCTTCGATCACGGCGGAGAGATCGTCCATCTCCGTGCGCGCCGATTCGAGCTGCTCGGCCTGCCGTTCGAGTTCCGCGGCGAGCTCCCGGACGTCGTCGGCCTGTTGGCGCTGGTCCGCCTCGAGGTCGCCGGCGCGCTCGTGTATCGAGTCGGTCGTTCGGTCGACGGTGTCGGCGAACGTCCGGAGATCACCGACCACTGACCCGAGGTCGGCTGTCATCTCCCGGTACGCGCTCGAGATATTCTGGACCGCCGTGATGTCCGAGTCCTCCGGCGGGGCCGCGGTCAAATCCCGGTTCGCAACCGCGGTCAGCGCCGTGGCGACATCCCCGGCCTCGCCCCGCAGCGTCCCGTTCAACTCGTCGAGGCGTTCTTGCTGTGTCTCCGCCTCCGCCCGGGCACGTTCGATCTCCGCCCGCTGTTCTTCGAGCGTTTCGACGTCGTCGACGGTGTCGTCGAGGGAGTCCCGAGTGAGTTCGATCGACCGCCACTGAAACAGGATCGCGCCGACGAGAAGGAGCACGAAGAACGCGTGAATGAACCCCCAGACCTCCGGGTTGGCCATCGCCGGCTCGTGGTTGTACACCATCCGTCCGTACGTGTGTCCGAATGCCGAGTGCTGGACCGCAACGTAGACGACGCCGAGCGCCAGCGGGAGCCAGTCCTCGTACATCGCGACGACGCCGGCGCCGACGAAATACAGGAAGTGCGCTTCGACGAACCCGCCCCAAAAGTACGCGAGCACCGCGGCGCAGGTCATGAAGCCGAACGAAGCGGTGATCGACCGGAGCCGTCGCGGGAGCATCGGCAGGAGACTCACCACGCCCAACGCGAGGATGATACCGCTCCCGGCGAGGCCGTGTGTGAGCGGGATCTCCGGGAACGGCGTGCCGGTTATCCTCCCCGTCCCCGAGAGACGGCTAAGCACGAAGAGTAACGGGGCCTGAACGACGAGCGAGCCGACGATGAATCGGTGTCTGAGTTTGAACTGGTCGTCATCGAGTCGATCCCCACTCGGGATACCCCTGAGGAACCGATCGGCGACTGTCTCGGTATCAGTCATCACCCGGCCAGTCACGGATCGGGGATTTAAATGACCGCCGGGTAACGCCGGTCGAATCGAGCGCTGAGTCGGCGGGCGTCCGCGTTCGCGACGCCCCCGTCGAAACGGCTTACTCCGCCCAGTCCGGGTCCGTCCGGGGGGGTGAAAAGACGTCGACCCCACGGGCCGGCGCGTCGGAGCCGTTCGTGACCGAATGCGGCTCGCCGCCGGGGATGTTGAACGCGTCCCCGGCCTCGACGACGAACTCCTCGCCGCCCGAAACAAAGGTTACCGTCCCTTCATAGAGGAAGCCGGTCTGTTCGTGTGGGTGGCTGTGTTCGGGAACCGTCGCACCCGGTTCGATCTCGAACAGTTGCATGCTCGTCTCCGCGCCCGAAACGAGCGCGGTGAGATGGACGTTCTCGACGGGTTCTGCGGCGTCGGCGTCGGTGGATTTGAGATGCTCCATACGCTCGGCTTCGGGCGCCGCAAACTAAAAACCGATCGAGCGGGGCTGGCGAGTGTACACCCGACGGCGAAACCGTCCGGAGACGGACGACCGATCAGTACGACTTCGCGAAGTACGCCGTTTCCACGGCGTCCTCACCACAGACCCCGCAGGTCTCGTGAACCGGCTCCTCGTCGGGATCGAGCGGGAGCATGACGATTTCGGCCGCGATCTCGTCTTTGATCTCCGTCTCGCAGTCCTCGTCGCCGCACCACCCGGTCTTGACGTACCCGCCGTAGCGGCCGATCGTTCCGAGGATCTCGCCGCGGCCGTGGGCCGTTCGGATGTTCTCCTCGAGGTTCTCCTCGGCGGCGGCGTACAGTTTGGCGTAGACCGTGTCCAACGCGTCCCCGACCGCGTCGACGATGCCGCCGCGGTCGGCGGCCTCGTTCTCGCCGTCGGGTCTGTGCACGAGCGTCGCACCGCCCTCCTCGACCTCGTTCGGGCCGATCTCGATCCGAAGCGGGACGCCGTTGAGTTCGTGTTCGTTGAATTTGAAGCCGGGATTGCGCTCGTCGCGGTCGTCGAGTTCGACGCGGAAATCGCCGTCGAGCTCGGCCGCGAGGTCCGCGGCGTACTCCTTGACGTCGCTCTCGGTGTCCTCCTGCCAGATCGGGACGACGACGACCTGCGTCGGAGCCAGTTCCGGCGGGACGACGAGGCCCTGATCGTCCGAGTGTGTCATGATGAGCGCCCCGAGGGCGCGCCAGGAGATTCCCCACGAGGTCGTGTGCGCCGTCCGTTCGTTCTCGTCCTCGCCGGTGTAGGTGATGTCGAACGCCTCGGCGAAGGAGGTGCCGAGGTGGTGGCTCGTGCTGGCCTGGACCGACTTCCCGTCGGGCATCAGCGCCTCGATCGTCGTCGTCGTCTGTGCGCCGGGGAACTTGTCGTGTTCGGGCTTTCGGCCCTTCATGCCCGGGATCGCCATCACTTCCTCGTAGAGGCGTTCGTACTGGTCCAGTCGCAACATCGTCTCGTCCCAGGCGTCCTCGTCGGTCGCGTGGGCGGTGTGGCCCTCCTGCCAGAGAAACTCCTTCGTCCGGAAGAACGGTTTCGTCTCGGTCGCCTCCCACCGCACGACCGAACACCACTGGTTGATCCGCATCGGGAGATCACGGTGGCTCCGGACCCACTGGGCGATGAAGGGCGTGATGATCGACTCGGAGGTCGGTCTGACCGCGAGTCGCTCCTCGAGTTCGTCGTGGCCGCCGTGGGTGACCCACGCGACCTCGGGATCGAACCCCTCGACGATATCCTTCTCCCGTTCGAGGTACGACTCGGGGATGAACATCGGGAAATAGGCGTTCCGGACGCCGGTCTGCTTGAACCAGCCGTCGAGGTGGCTCCGCAGCCGTTCCCAGATCGCGTAGCCGCGGGGACGGGTGACGATGAACCCCCCCATCGGCGCATAATCGGCGAGTCCGGCTTTCTGTACGACCTCGGCGTACCACTCGCCGGGGTTGTGCTCCTTGCGTTCGGTGATTCCGAGTTCTTGCTCGCTCATGTGTTTGTGGCGTCGTCGTTCGGCCGCCCGGTCGCCGTCGACGGACGTGCGTTGGTTCACCGTTCGGCGGCGTACATTTATATACTGTCGGGATCCGTCCCGGAAGCGCCCGGCCGCTCCATGGACGGACTATCTGATTCAGCGAGAGAATCCCGGCGTTCACGCCGGGCGAGGATGTCACACTGCCGGGGTCGCCGACGGAGTCCCGTCGCTCCGCGCCGTCTTGGCCGAACCCGAAAAACCCTTGACCCTTCTAATTATATGTAATTACACGCCATGAGCGAGTTCCCCGACTACGTCGACGTATCGTACACCGACGGCGAGGGCGAGTCCGCCGAAGACTACCCCGAACTGGAGGACAAAATCGAGAAGGCCGTCGAGGTGGTCGCGACGGGCCTCCAGGAGTACGAGACCCCCGCGATCATGTGGACCGGCGGCAAGGACTCCACGCTGACGCTGTATTTCGTCAAGGAGGTCGCCGAGGAGTACGGCCTCGAGTTGCCGCCGGCGGTGTTCATCGACCATTACCAGCACTTCGACGAGCTCCTGGAGTTCGTCGACCGATGGGCCGACGAGTGGGATCTCGACGTCGTGTTCGCGCGCAACGACGATGTCGGCGCCTACGTCGACGAACACGGTCTCGAACCCGGCGACGACATCGAGGTCTCGGCGCTCAGCGAGCACAACCGCCACCACATCCGGAACATCCTCGAGTACGAGGAGGAGACGTTCCCGTTCCTGCTCGACACCTACGTCGGCAACCACCTGC
>CAZOFL010000048.1:0-9317 GCA_964579035.1 uncultured Natronomonas sp.
ACGGCGAACTCGATCTCGGCCCCCTCGCGTTCGTCGTACGTTCGATCGTCGATCCCGATGACGTGGGATCCCTCGACGTGACGGTACTCGAAGTTCGGTAACAGACCGATCCCCTCGGCGAACGTGACCTGTTCGCGCCCCTCCATGTACCACCGATCGTCTGATTCGTGGAGGTGGAAGGCGAGGGAGTGTTCCTCGGCGTGTTCGGCCTGGAACCGGTCCACCGAGAGGTCGAACGCCTCGCCGTCGATCCGGATCTCGATCTCGCCGCTGGCGTCGACGATGTCCGGCCCGTCGTCCCCGCTGTCTCTCACGCCCGCACAGCCCGTGAGGGCGACGGGGAGGGCGGCGAGGGCCGTCCGACGCTTCATACGTTCACCTCCGGAGCCCCGGATAAAACGCGTTTCGGAACGCTCACTCCAGTTCCGACTGCAGCCGCGAGAGGACGTTCAACGCCTCGATCGGCGTCGTCTCGGCGACGTCGACGGCGGCCAGTTCCGCCAACACTGCCTCCCGACCGCCGTCGGTCGAGGCGGGCGCGGGAGCGTTCGCGGCGGAGGCGTTGGTGGACGCCCCATCGAGCAGTTCGGCCGCCCGATCGACGACGGGCGCGGGGACGCCGGCCATCTCGGCGACCTCGACCCCGTAGGAGGCCTCCGCCGGGCCGGGCCGGAGGTCGTGTTCGAACGCGACGCCGTCGGCCCCTTGGGTCGCCGAAAAGTGGTAATTTTCCGCCCGGGGGAGCCGTTCGGCCACGTCGGTCAACTCGTGGTGGTGAGTCGCAAAGAGCGTGTACGCGCCGACCGCATCATGGAGGTGTTCGGTCGCCGCCTGCGCGATGGCGTAGCCGTCCCGCGTCGAGGTTCCCCGGCCCACCTCATCGAGGACGACGAGCGACGATCCGTCGGCCGACTCGAGGATGGACGCCAACTCCGTCATCTCGACCATGAACGTCGACCGTCCGCCGGCGATGTCGTCGGAGGCGCCGACGCGGGTGAACACCCGATCGAGTATCGGCAGCGACGCGCGCTCGGCGGGGACGAAACTGCCGATCTGTGCGAGCACACAGAGCAACGCGACCTGACGCATGTACGTCGACTTCCCCGACATGTTCGGCCCCGTGATGACTGCCATCGGCCGCTCACGGGGCAGATCCGCCGGGTTCGGGACGAACGACTCCTCGGTCCGTTCGACGACCGGGTGGCGACCGCCGTCGATATCGATCCCTTCCCCGCCGACCGACGGCCGGCAGTAATCGTGGGCCGCGGCGACGGTCGCGAGCGACCGGAGCGCGTCGAGGCGGGCGACCGCCTCGGCCGTCCGCTGGATCCGTTCGGTCGCCTCGGCGACCTCCGAGCGGACCTGTTTGAACAGTTCGTACTCGCGCTCGTCGGCGCGCTCGCCCGCGCGGACGATCTCGTCCTCGCGTTCCTTCAGTTCCGGCGTGTAGAAGCGCTCGGAGTTCTTCAGCGTCTGACGGCGGTGGTAGTTCTCGGGAACCGAACCGAGGTTCGGGTCGGTCACTTCGATGTAGTAGCCGTGGACCGAGTTGTGCCCGACCTGCAGCGAGTCGATCCCGGTCCGGTCGCGCTCGGCCGCCTCGAGGTCGTCGAGCCACGCTTTCCCCTCGCGTTCTGTCTCCCGGAGGTCGTCGAGCGCGTCGTCGTACCCCTCGCGGATGACGCCGCCGTCCGTGATCTCGACCGGCGGGGCTTCGGCGACCGCGCGGTCGATTAGGTCGCGCGTCTCCGGGCAGTCGTCGAGTTCGCTTTTCAGTTCGGCCAGCAGATCGCTTTCCTCAGCCGCCTCGTCCAGACACGCCCGGAGGTCGGGGACGACCGACAGCGTCGACTCGAGCGCCCTGAGATCGCGGGCGTCGGCGCGTCCCCGGGAGACGCGGGAGACGAGCCGCTCGAGGTCGTAGACGTCCGAAAGGAGTTCCCCGGCGCGCTCGCGGTCGGCGACGCGGCTCCGCAGCGCGCCGACGGCGTCTAGGCGTGCGTCGATCCGATCGGGGTCGAGAAGCGGTCGCCGGAGCCAATCGCGGAGGGTTCGCCCCCCGAGCGCGCTCGCGGTCTCGTCGAGGGTTTCGATGAGGGCGGCCCCTTCCAGCCCGTGGACGTGCCGCGGTTCGAATATCTCGAGCGAGCGGAGCGCGACGGCGTCGAGAAGCATGTACTCACGGGGGTCATACCGAGTGAGGTGTGTGAGATACTCGAGTCGTCCCGCTTCGCCGTCCCCGCGGACGCCGCGGGCGTACTCGGCGTATGCGAGGAGAGCCCCCGTCGCGCGGATCTCGGCGTCGCCGGCGAGGGGGCCGTCCCCGAAGTACGATCGAACCTTCTCCCGGGCGGTATCGGGATCGAACGCTGGACGCTCGTAGGGGGTCACCATACAGTCAGGGCCGAACGGGCCGGTCGGGGCGTCGGGGCCGACGATCGCCTCGGACGGACCGAACCGCTCGAGTTCGTCCTCGACCGCCTCAAGGCCCTCGAGCTCGGTCGCGTAGAAATCGCCCGTCGACACGTCGAGCAACGCGAGGCCGTAGCCGTCGGTCAGGCAGGCGACGAAGTTGTTGTTCGCCTCCGCGAGCAGCTCCGTCTCCGTGAGCGTCCCCGGCGTGACGACCCTGGTGACCGCCCGGTCGACCAGCCCCGACGCCTCCGAGGCGTCTTCGATCTGATCGGCGATTGCGACGCGATACCCCGAATCCAGAAGCGTCTCGATGTACGATTCCGCGTTGTCGATGGGGATCCCGGCCATCGGGTACGTCCCCGTCGAGTCCTCCCGTTGCGTGAGCGTGATCTCGAGGACCCGGGCCGTCGTCTCCGCGGCGGCACAGAACGTCTCGTAGAAATCCCCGACCTGGAACAGAACCAAGGCGTCGTCGTAGCGCTCACACAACTCGAGATACTGCGACAACATCGGCGTGAGCTCCTCGGCCTTCCCGGCCATCTCGGGTGGCGGCCCCAGCGCCTCGTCCATATCCGTTCCTGCGTCTCGTCGGTGAAATACTCACCGCCATCCCGGCGCTTTCGCCGACGTGTTCCGCCGACCGACACCGTTTTTGACGGCTCGGTCGAAACGCAGTTATGCCAGACGACGCCGAGACGATCACGCTCGCCTTCGAGTTGGCGGCGCTCGAACGGCTCGTCGATCCCGCCGGCGTCCTCCGGGACACCGCACGATGGACGGATCACCTCGGGATCGTGAGCGACGAACCGACGCACTTGGTCAGGAAACGAGCCCGCGACTACGGGCTCACGCCCGATTTCCTCCCGGGGCCGCGCGATCGCAAGGGGAGCCTCACGAAGATCAAAAACCAGCCCGAACACGGCGCTGATCGCTACATTTACGTCGCCGATGACGGGGAGCTTCGGGCGGCCGCAGAGCGCCACGGCTGGGAGTTCAGACCGATCGAGGAGGCCGCGGAAACGGCCGGGTGGCAGCTCCACGAGGACGAACCGGACGACGAAGAGGGCGGCCACTCCGGGTGGCCCTGATCGTCAGGCGTTCGAGTCGGCGTTGACTGTCCCACCGAGTATTCCGTCGGCCGCCCGTCGTGCGCCGATGATGTTCCCGGCGAAGGGGCCGACGGTGGCTTCGGCCAGTTCGCCGCTGACGTGGATGCCGTCGACCGAGCCGCGCCACTCGAGCGTCCGATCGTCGAGGACGGCAACCCCGTCGTAGCCTCGTTCGAGTCCGAGCTCTCCCGCGAGCCGCTCGACGAACGGTCGCCGTCTCGCCGGCAGAAATCCCGTCGCACAACCGACCGACGACGCTTCGAGGACTCGCCCGTCCGCGAGGCGGA
Organism: uncultured Natronomonas sp.; assembly: GCA_964579035.1. GTDB lineage: Archaea > Halobacteriota > Halobacteria > Halobacteriales > Haloarculaceae > Natronomonas. The sequence continues at coordinate 3,812 of CAZOFL010000048.1, forward strand.
GGGCGACGCCGTCCCCCGTCGGCACCGCGCTCTCGACCGATCCGGTCTCGATCGACACGTCACTGGCTTCGAGCTTTTCACACAGCGCCGGCCGCATCGTCCCCGATTTTTTCGCCGCCCGGACGATGTCGAGTCTGGCCCGAGACCCCGGCGGCTGTCCGTGAAGGGTTCGTTCGATGTGTGGCCAGTTGACCCACGGGGGGTCGGCCTCGGGGACGGCCGTTCGGAGTGGATGACGCGTCAGCAGGGTCTCGACGCCGTGCTTCAGGGCGGCCTGGGCGGCGGTGCTTCCCCCACCGACGACGATTTCGGGGCCGGCGCTCGTACCGCCGTCGACGGCGACCGGTCCGGTCCGCGACGACACGGACGCTCCGGGCGTGTCCGCCCAGACGTGCTCGACGCCCGAGCAGGCCCACTCCGGCATCGCCGGGGGCCCGTGCCCGACGGCGAGGACGACCCGTCGGCTCCGGAGGTTCCGCCCCGTCGTTTCGAGGACGAACCCCTCCTCGCCCGATCGAATCCCGGTGACCCGGGAGCGAACGTGGCATGCGTGCAGCCCTCGACGCTCGATGACGCGGTCGGCGTGGTCGAGAAAAAGCGACAGCGTCGGGCGCGGCGGATACCCCTCCGTCGGGACGAGTTCGTCCGTCCGGTCGCTCGCCTCGGCGAACGTCTCGAGGTCGAACGGATCGCGCCCGACGTGGTGAACGAACGGCGATCGAAGCTCCGACATTCCGCAGACGGTCGCACGCTGACGGAACGTCGAGAGGAGGCGCGGCCCGGGGTCGACGACGGCAAGTTCGTCGGCGTCGTACTCGTCCGACAGCCGGTTGAGAAGGTACGTTCCGTGGACGCCGCCGCCGACGATGGTGAACTCCCGCATCACAGTTTAATAAAAAAATTCGTACTATTAATAACTTTGGATCCGACGGAGCCGCTCGTTCCTCCATCGGGAAGAATCGGAGCGATCCAGGTCGGTAGATTTAATCCGGAACTGCGACACTCTGGTGTATGTCCCTCCGGAAGGGCTTTTGGTCTATCTACCGCGAAGCGCTCCCCGTTTTGCTGGTCGCGCTTCTCGGTGGGCTCTTCGCCGGATTGGTGCTCGAGGAAATTCTCGAAAGCGTCGCGCGATTCCCCGGATTATTGGTGATGGTGCCCGTCTTTCTCGCGACGAGAGGCAACGTCTACGGGGCGTTGGGGGGCCGGATCGCGAGCGGCCTCCACCAGGGGCTGATCGAACCGCGGTTCGAGTACAACGAACGGCTCGTGAACGCGGTGTTGGCCTCGTTCATCAACGGCATCGGAATCTCCGTCGTTATCGGAGTTATCACCTGGGTGGGGCTCACGATACTCCCTGGCTGGGAAGCCGCGGCGCTGGGTGAACTGGTCGGCATCATGTTCATCGCCGGCTTTCTCACCTCGTTCGTGATGATCGCCGGGCTCCTCGGCCTGATTTTCGCCGGCTACAAGATCGGGTACGATCCCGACAACCTCGTCGGGCCGATCGTCACAACGCTCGGTGACATCTTCGGAATGTTGTTCTTGCTTATTTCGATTCTCGTCATCGGGGTGATCGCCTGATGGTCGTCCCGACCGGCGGCTCGCTCGGCTCCTGGGAGACAAAGACCATCGTCTCCAACATGTTTCCGCTGCTCGTGGTTCTCTCGATAATTGTCCTTTTCGCCGGACTGGTCCTCGAGAGCGCCGAGGAGAATCTAGAGGAGTTCGCCCTGCTTGCCGTGATGGTGCCCACGATGGTCGATATGGGCGGCAACCTCGGTGCGATCCTCTCCTCGCGGCTCTCGACGCGGCTTCACCTCGGGACGACGGATTTCGACCCGAGAGACACGGTACTGTGGGCGAACATCGCCGCGATCTTCGCGCTAGCAGCGACGATATTCACCGCTCTCGCCGTCGGTGCATGGATCATCGGCGGCGTTATCGGCGCGGAAATCGCGCTTGCCGACCTCCTTCTTATTTCGCTGAGCAGCGGGCTGTCGCTCGCAGTCGTGGCCGTCCTGTTTAGCATCGGTGCGACGTACGGCTCCTACCGGCTCGGCATCGATCCCGACGACACGACCATCCCGATCGTCACGAACATCGTCGACGTGTTCGGGATGGTCATTTTCATCACTACTTCGGGTCTCGTTCTCGGGTTCCCGACGCCGATCCCCTTATAAAACAGGCCGCGTTTACGCGTCGGCAAGTCCGCCGAACGCCTCGGCTGCCGTTCTGGTTCCCTTCGCGATCAGCACGTCACCGGACCGCACCTCGGCGTCGGAATCGGCGACCAAAAGCCACCCCTCCTCGGGGCGTCGGATGGCGATCACCGACATCGTCACGTCCGCATCGGGGACGCCGGCGGAGATCTCGGTCCCGTCGAGCCCGCTCCCCGATTCGATCTTGATGCGGGTGATGATCTCGTCGCTCTCTTGGACGGCCATCCCCACGACCGGGTGGACCTCGATGTCCCGGAGCACGCCCTCGCTGATATCTATCGCCGCGTCGCTTATCATCTCCGTACTGGTCCCCAGATGGATCAGCCCCCGAAGCGAGACGGGGTCGTCCGCCTCGGCGGCGGCCCGGAGTACCCATGCCTCGAAGCGCGACTGGAGCGCGTCGACTTCGACCTCCAGGTTACGGACCTCCTCGGCGAGTTCCTCGCTGTCGAACAGGACGCTACTGTAGGCGAGGTCGACGGCGAGCTCCGAGAGGTTCTTCATATGAACGATCGTATCGACCGCCCGTTCGAGGTCGTCTATGTCGGTCGATTCGGCCGTCAACGGCTCGTACTCGTTTCCGGTCATTGACCGGTAGACGCCGTCCATCTCCGCTTCCGGCCCTCTGAGCAACGCCACGTCGTCGGCTTCGATGTGGGTCTTCGGCCCCGGGTTCAACAGCCACTCGGATCCGCGGCGCAACGCGATCACCCGAACGCCGGTCTCGGACTCGAGGTCGATATCTTTCAACCTCCGCCCGGCATAGGACGAGTCCGCAGAGACGACGCTCCGAACGAGGCTTTCGACGGCCTCCGGTAGCGCCGTCCGCATCGCCTCCGGGAGTTGGATGTCCTCCAGGACGATCTTTGCGATGTCCCCTGCCGCGTCACTTATCTGATCGGCGGCGGCGACGATACTGAGCACTGGCGCGAGCCGTTCGGCATCGTCGGGGCTCCGGGCGGCCATGAGCAGACTCATTCGCGCCCGCATCTCGAGGACGTCCATCCGCTCTTCGAGCCGCAACACCTCCTCGGCGAGGTCCGTATTGCGGTGCAGCACGGCCGAATACGAGAGGTCAATGAGCAGCTCCGCCGTGTCTTTCATCTCTACCAGTACGTCCTTGACGCTCACCGGTTCGTACTCGACGGGCGACGACGCCTCACCCTCAAGGGGATCCATACCGAATCAAATCTGGGCTGATAAAAAAGGGTTTCCCGCCTCGGCCTATCGTTCGCTTCCGGCCAGCCAGATGACCGTCCCACGCTCCGGATCGAGCCACCGAAGCGCCTTGAGTATCGCCCCGTCTTCGGGTCCACAGACCCCCCGCACCGCGCGCCCGCCGGCTACCCACCCGCGGAGGTACGCCGCGTCGGACTCGCCCTCGTAGCCGACCAACGCGATCGCGCGCCCGTCGCTCCGTCCGAACGATCGGCCGTCGAGCCCGAAGACGAGGTAGGTCCGCACGGAAAAGTCGCCGTCGACGACGTACAGCGCCTCGTGTTCGATCGGATCGACGTAGGTCTCCAGTTCCACGAACGACAGCCCCGTCGCCATCGGATCGGCGTCGACGGCCGTCTCCTCGTCCTCCGTGAGCCGCCCGCCCTCCGGTGTGAGCAGTTCCGCCGCCTCCTCGCGCGCCCAGCCGTCGTTCGGCGGGCCGCCGAAGGGGGTCTCGGGGGTGAGCGCGCCCGGATCAACGCCCCAGTGCGCGTAGTGGAGATCGTAGCCGTTCCTCTCGTAAGCGACGAGCGTCCGATGACCCATACCCCTCCTGGCCGCGTATTCTGATATAAACGCCGGGACCCGCTCCGCTCGATCCTCGCCGTCTCACTGCTCGCCGCGTCCGCCGTTTGACCTCTTCGGGGGCTCCCCGCGGTCGCCCTCGCTATGCGTACCCGTCCGGAAGCTCAACCTCCCGCCGCGGTCCGAGCCCCTGCATCACCTCGATCGCGGTCATGAAGTCGGCTGCCGTGACCTGTCCGATGAACCGGCCGTCCTCGACGACGAGTATCCGGTCGCCCTTCGTCGAACTCATCGTCGCGAGCGCCTCGAAGGCGTCCGCGTCGGGTGCGACCGACGACGGCGCCGGACCCATCACGTCCGCGACGGTGGTCGTATTGCGATCCTCCGCGGGGATCTTCCGGACCGAATCGAGCGTCACGACGCCGGTGACGGTTCCGCGATCCATCACCGGGTAGGCCGTCGTCCGTTCGGTCACGACCCGGTCTAAAAACTCCGCGACGCTCGTCTCGGGAGTGACGGTCCGCACGTCCGTCGACATCATATCCCGGACGGTCATGCCGCGGAGCAGGCTCCGAAGCACCGTCGTCCGCGACTCCGCGCCGGCCGCGATGTAGATGAACATCGCGATGAGCAACAGAAGCGGCGCGAACGCGAAGACGGCGAAAATCGCCATCAGCACGGCCATCAGCTTCCCGACCGCCGCAGCCTTCTGCGTCGCCTCCGCGTAGGGCTGGGATCGGGCGAGCAAGGCCCGAAGCACCCGGCCGCCATCCATCGGAAACGCCGGCAGGAGATTGAACACCGCAAGCGTCACGTTGATAATCGCGAGGCTGCCGACAACGAAGACGAGGATCGGCTGTGCGGGGAGCACAAAGAGCAGGGCGTAGCAGGCCACGCCGACGAGGACGCTCATCGCCGGTCCCGCGAGCGCGACGTACAACTCGACGTCCCAGTCCTCGGGGAGGTCCTCCATGTGAGCCATGCCGCCGAAGATCCACAGCGTGATCGAAGTGATCGTGACCCCGTACCGGCGGGCGGTCCAGGAGTGGCCGAGTTCGTGGAGCAACACGCCGACGAAGAGGCCGACGGCGGTCGCGACGCCGACGACGATCGGCGTCGATCCCGATTGGATCGCGGCGACATCGATGGCCTGTGGAGCGATTCCGTTGACCACTCCGGCGTAGAAGCCTAACTGCTCCTCACGGCTGATAAGCCACGCTAAGAGCGGCAAAAAGACGACAAGCGTGATGTTGAGCCGGATCGGGATGTCGGTTATCCGTCCGATCTCGAAGCTTCGCATACCGATACCTCGTCATCCGATAGTAAAACATTGCCGCGTTCTCCGTTCGACTTCTCCGAGGGCTCCCTGCGGTCGCCCTCGCTGTCTCACGGTTTGTTGGGCTCGCCGTTCGATTTCTCCGAGGATTTTGCTTCGCTCAATCCTCGCTGCTCGCGTGTCGTCACTTCGCTCCTCCCGCTTGCTTCTTCCGAGGATTTTGCTTCGCTCAATCCTCGCTGCTCGCGTGTCGTCACTTCGCTCC